>JAUVLE010000089.1 GCA_030595905.1 Candidatus Cloacimonadota bacterium
TAGGATTAACGTTTGCAAATAAGATATTCACACCTGCGAACTTTACGGGAATGCTGATAAAAGCTCTATCTTTAAGTTTAGTGAGTATCTTGTTCTTCATACTATTTTCTCAGATTTTAAAAATTGAATACAGTAAAGATATAAGAAAAAATATATGTCGAAAATTTCTGAAAAAATAAAATCAAAACTATCTCTGCTTCCCGCTTCGCCAGGTGTTTATCTAATGAAAAATTCCCTAGATAAGATCATTTATGTGGGAAAAGCAAAAATCCTGAGAAACCGGATACGCAGCTATTTCAGTAGTACTCCAGTAGATACGAAGACAAAAGAACTTGTAAGCAAAATCTGTGATTTCGATTATATCATTACGAAAACCGAAGACCAGGCACTGGTCTTGGAATCGAACCTGATAAAAAAACATCGACCAAAATATAATATTTCTCTGAAAGATGATAAACAGTTTCCATTTATAAAGATCACAATTAAAGAAGATTTCCCCAGGATCTTTATTACAAGGAATATAAAAAAAGACGGTTCAAAATACTTTGGTCCCTATACAGATTCAAGAGCGATAAGAAAAACACTTCGCTTGATGGAATGGATATTTCCGATGAGATCTTGTAACCGGAAAATTCTGGAAGGTGAACCTGCCTACAAACGAGCATGTATGAATCATCAACTTGAAAAGTGTCCCGCTCCTTGTGTGGGAAATATCAATAAAAATGAATATAACAAAACAGTTATTAATGCAATTAATTTTCTAAAAGGAAGAAATCAGCAGGTACTCGAAGACCTGCATAAAGAGATGAAAGAGAGATCGAAGAATCTAAAATTTGAAGATGCAGCCGGATTGCGAGATAAAATAAATGATATTCAAAAACTTCATTATGCCCGGACAATGTACTATACAGACGAAAAGAACCGCGATGTGATAGGCATCTACAAAGAAAACGACAAAGCTGCTGTGGTTGTGCTGAAGATTCTTTCCGGCAAACTTCTTAATAAGGAAACATATTCTCTGGAAAATGTAGTGGGAAGTGATCTTCCCGAACTGATGGAAGCTTTTTTGAAACAGTATTATTCAAATAAATTAGATAATCTTCCTTTCAGGATATTATTGCAGTTAAAACCTTCTGATCATACTCTTTTAAATAAATGGCTGAACAAAAAACTTATCGTTCCCAGCAGGGGAGAAAAGAAAGTTTTGATAATGATAGCTCGGGAAAATGCCTGCAATTATGTGGAAGAACAGAAATTGAAATACCTGCGAAAAAGCAATAGAACCATCTATCCGATAAAGGAATTGAAAGATAAACTGGGTTTAAAGAAACTTCCGCGTAAAATGGTTTGTCTCGATATTTCCACGATACAGGGTTCGGATACGGTTTCATCACTTGTTTTCTTTGAGAATGGAAAACCAAAAAAGAAAAATTACAGGCATTATATTATCAAAACAGTAGAAGGACAGGATGATTTTGCCTGTCTTGCAGAAACATTACAGCGTTACCTGAACAAGATCGAGGAGCAGGAAAAACCCGATTTGATTGTTATCGATGGGGGAAAGGGGCAACTGAGTTCCACCTGCGAGATACTGAAAAAAATGGGAATATCCGATATCGAGATCATTTCGCTGGCAAAAAGGCTGGAAGAAATATTTCTACCTCAAAATAAACGATCAATTATCCTTCCGCGTTCATCCACAGCTCTTCGGGTTTTAATAAAACTTCGTGATGAAGCTCACCGGTTTGCTATCACTTTTCACAGGAAAAAAAGAACTGCAAGAACATTGAAGAGCGAACTGGACAAGATAAAAGGAGTGGGACTTTCCACTAAATTTGCATTATTGAAAGAATTCGGTTCTGTTAAGAATATTAAGAATTCCAACATAGAAAAACTTATGGAAATAAAGGGTATTGGAAGAACAACAGCTATTAAAATCTTGACTGAACTAAAGTGAATTCATTATTTGATTATATTAATTGAAGTATAAAAGAATTGGTACTGACAGACGATATGATTATGGGGGGAATTTGAAAATAACTATCTGTGTTGTGTTTCTTATGTTTTTTTCGATCTTATTTTCGATCAACACTATAGATAGTTTGGAAACAGCTCTCGATACAGCAGTCGGTAAAGATAAAATTAGCATTCTGAACAAACTTTCTGCTGCATATAAAAGCATTGATGCAGAGATGGGGCTCGAATGCGGTTTTCAGGCGCTTGAACTGGCAGCAAAGGAAAACGATCTGAAAACTAAATCTACTGCTTTGAACAATATCGGCAATTCATATCGAGTAATGAGAGATTATGATTCTTCCATAAAATATTATCATAAAGCTCTTTCTTTGTGCCGGCAAATTAACGAGAAAAAAAGTATTGCGAACATCTTGAATAATATCGGGCATGATTACTGGTTTCTTGGTGATTTACCACAATCTTTACACTATTATCGGGAAGCACTGATAATATTTGTGGAGTTAGGTGACAAAAAAGCTATTGGTTTAACCTACAATAACATCGGAAGCGTCTATTCAAGATTAAGCAATTACAGTAAAGCACTGGAATATTTCCTGAATGCATTGAAAATACGTGAAGAGATCAAGGATCAGGCGATTTCTTCTACACTAAATAATCTGGGAAATGTTTTTCTTAGATTGAATAATTATAACAAAGCATTAGAAAATTATCTGAGAGCCTTAAAATTGAAAGAAGAACTCAAAGACAAAAGAGCTATAGCTTCCACTTTGAATAACATTGGAAATGTTTATCTTGAAAAAGGCAATTACGAGAAGGCACTGTTTTATTATGATCGGGCATTAAGTATTAATGAAGAATTGGGAAACAAAAAGCGTATTGCATCGACGCTCAATAATATCGGCATTGTTTATGAATATCTGAACAAGAGTGATTTAACGATGGATTTTTATTCCAGATCTCTGAAGATAAAGAAAGAGGTAGGAGATAAATATGGTATAGCCAACGCATACAAGAATATTGGAAACCTTTATTATGAAAGAAAAATGTATGATAAATCGCTGGAATGTTTAGAACAGGCTCTGCTATATGCCACGAAAATAGAAGCTAAGAATATTGAAAAAGATATACATGAGATACTTTCAAATCTATATTTTGCCCGGAAAGATTTTAAAGAAGCTTTTAAACACAAGGCGGTATATTCAGATATTAAAGATAGTATCTTCAACGAATCTACCAGTGAAAAGATCGCAGAAATGCAGACGAACTATGAAACAGAAAAAACTGAAAAAGAAAATGAATTATTATTGAAAGATAATCTTATTTATAAATTACAATTGGAAAAAGAAAATCTTACAAGACTGCGTTTGTATATGATCCTGGTTGTGGTCTTGAGTCTTTCTTTGATCGTTTATTATCGGTATAAAAGCAAAAACAGAGAAAACTTATTGCTGGAAAAAGCAAAAAACAGTCTGGAAGAAAAGGTGAAATTACGAACAGTTGAGCTTGCGAATTCTAACGTTGAATTAAAAAATGAGATCGACGTACGAAAGAAAGCAGAAAAAGCCATCAATGATTCTTTAAAAGAAAAAGAAGTTATGCTCAAGGAAATTCATCATAGAGTAAAAAATAATTTGCAGGTTATCTCTAGTATGCTAAATTTACAATCTTATAATGAGAAAAATGATAGTGCAAAATTGAGCTTGTTCAAGAACACCCAAAACCGGATATATTCGATGTCGCTTGTTCACGAAAAGCTCTATCAATCCGGTAACCTGGCTTATAT
Organism: Candidatus Cloacimonadota bacterium; assembly: GCA_030595905.1. Lineage (GTDB taxonomy): Bacteria > Cloacimonadota > Cloacimonadia > Cloacimonadales > TCS61 > JACNIV01. The sequence goes on from JAUVLE010000089.1 coordinate 3,761, forward strand.
AGAATTTGATAAATATATTTATAGCCTGGTTACATATTTACTATGTTCGTATCGGATAAATACAAATAGAATCAAATTCATTTCAAAAATCGATGACATCTCACTTAACATTAATACCGCTATCCCATGTGGTTTGCTCATCAATGAACTTATAACTAATTTCATTAAACATGCTTTTCCGGGTAAGACAAAAGGTGAGATCAGAATTGAGATGACATCTGATAATAAGAAAAATTATATCCTGATAGTAAGAAATAATGGTGTGAAATTCCCGGATACAATAGATATTAATAATCCCAAAACTGTTGGACTGGAATTAGTGAGACTGCTTGCAAAACAGCTACACAGCAAAATTGAATTAGATACTTCAGAAGGAGTTTCTTTTACTTTTAGAATTAAAGAATTAAAGTGAAATAAGCACTCTTTATTTCAGACTGCTAAAATATATTTTGACAAATTTATCGATTAAATATTTTTATCTTTAAAAAAAGTTCAGGAGTAAAAAATGACACAGTCTAATACGAATATTAAAAGCAGGAAACTTTCAATTCATACAGAAAATATTTTCCCTATAATCAAAAAGTGGTTATATAGCGAACATGATATTTTCCTGCGGGAACTTATTTCCAATTCGATAGATGCGATAAACAAAAGAAAAGCAGCAGAGCCGGATATCGATGAGAAGATATTGAAAGTTGAAATTAAGGTAAATAAGAAAAAGAAAACGCTTCAGGTGATAGACAATGGTATCGGGATGACGGCTTCGGAAATAAAGAAATATATTAATCAGATAGCGTTCTCCGGTGCGGAAGATTTCATAGAAAAATTCAAAGATAAGCAATCAAATATCATCGGTCATTTCGGTCTTGGTTTTTATTCATCATTTATGGTTGCGGAAAAAGTGACGATAGACTCTCTTTCCTACAAAATGAATTCAAAACCCGCTTTCTGGGAATGTGAGGGAGAAGCTGAGTATAAGAGTGATGCAGGGAAAAGAGAAAAGGTGGGAACAACCGTAACTGTGCATCTGAAAAAGGACAGCCATGAATATTTAGAAGAATCTAAAGTGAAAGAACTGATAGAAAAATACAGTAATTTTATGCCTTTCCCGATCGAATTTAACAAGGAAGTAGTTAACCAGAAAGAAGCATTGTGGCTGCGAAAACCAAAAGATGTTACAGATGAAGAATACAAAGAGTTTTATAAGAAACTTTTTCATGATTGGGAAGACCCGCTTTTCTGGATACACCTGAATGTAGATTTCCCGTTCAATTTAAAAGGTATCCTTTATTTTCCAAAGATAAAGAGCCAGCTCGATATTAATGCGGGAAAGGTAAAACTTTATTGCAATAATGTGTTCGTTGCCGATGATCTGAAAGGTATAATTCCAGAATTCCTGCTTCTGCTTCGGGGCGGCGTCGATATTCCGGAAATCCCGTTAAATGTATCCAGGAGCTTTTTGCAGCATGATAAACAGGTTAAGAAAATATCACAATATATCATCAAAAAAGTTGCGGACAGTCTGAAAAATATTTTCCAGGAAGACAGGAAAAAATATGAATCATTCTGGGGAGATATCGATCAGTTTATAAAATATGGAATACTTACCGATGAAAAATTCAATGAAGCCATGCGAGAGCATATTATTTTCAAATCTACTCAGGGTGATTTTGTTACTATCAAGGAATACTGCGAGCGAAATAAAAGCAAAGATAAACCTCAGAAAATATATTATGCTCCGGGTGAAGATACTCAAGTTACATATTTGAACATGATGAAAGAACAGGGAATTGAAGTGATATATTCTTCTTCTGTTTTAGATAATCATCTCTTCCAGAACCTTGAGATGAAAGGCGGGGATGTTACTTTTGTCCGCATCGATTCTGAAATAAACGAAAACCTGGTCGATAAAGATAAAACAGAACTCGTTGATGCGGAGAACAAAACATTTTCGGAAAAGATCAAAGAAATATTCAATAAAACTTTAAATACAAATATCGAAGCGAGCTTTAATAAAGATAATTACGCCGAATTCATAAAAAAATATCCTGAATCCATATCTATTCTTGCTCCTTTCTCAAGAACGAAGGACGATTTCACTTATATCAAACCGTATGATATTACTCCCGCTGCCCGTGAAAAACTTGGGGAAAAGGCTTTCAATGCGATATTGGAAAAAACCCACTTTGAAGTTCAAACAGAAGTTAAACATCTGAAATCAAAAGATATTCCGGCGATGATCGTTTTTAATGAATTTATGCGTAGATTCCAGGAAATGAATTTCCTTGAAAGACAATCAGAAAACGATATGCTGAAAAATCATACAATAATCGTGAATATGGAAAATGATACTATAAAAAAAATACTTAATTTCTCTGAAAAAGGGAAAAAGGAAGAAGTGGAACTTCTTATAAAGTTCGTTCATGAATTAGCATTGTTGGAACAAAAGCGTTTTTCCGGAAAGGAACTTCAGGCATTCATAGAAAAATCTAATAAAGTGCTGAAATTGATAAAATAGACTGGGATGTATAAATTAATTAAAAAAGGGGAAAAATGAAAAAGGTTAGTAAGAAGAGTAAACTCGAAGAGCAGAAACTCGATTATGATCCATATCTAATGCGAATCAACAAAGGTGAGCGAATGTATAAAATTTACATCTTTCGTCCCCTTGCTGGTCGAGAGAATAAGTTCGAATACAGAGTACTGACCAAAGAAAAAACAAACGAAATGCTGGAAATGGTTAGTTATAATTTCAAAATTGTTAATGGAATTCCACAAAAAAGCTCGATTATGAAAGCTCCTGAAATACCGAAAGATAATATGGATAAAATGATTCAAAATATGATGATCAGTACAAATACATCACAGGAAGAGTTTGAAGAAATAGATCTTTCCGGTTTTAAAACATTAGAGGAACAAATTGATTTTTTAAAAAAGAAAAACAGGGTAGATACAATGTATGTTACATAAAAAAAATACAATTTGTCCTTTATCTTGTTGGTTCAATCGAGACGATTGAACCAACAATATCTTATTTAAATTTTAAGCGCCTGAAAAAATAATAAATTGACTTTTTTTTGAATTAAATATAATCGAGTTTATCAAAGCCTGAGGAGGTCATCATGAAAAAGGTAATGTATTTCATCCTTCTTTGTATACTCATTATTCTGGGAAGCTGTGGAAAGAAAGAAATAGAAAAACCGGAAGTCGAAGTGCAAACACCCGAACCGGTTGCAGTTGAAGAAATTAAACCCGAAGAACCAGTAGAGATAAAACAGCCTGTTATTGTAGAGAAAAAAGACTTTCAACTTCAATTGGTTGCCAGTAAAGATATATACATTGTAGAAAGGACACAGGAAGTTTTATCAAGACATAGCTATAAAACCAGTATGACAAAAAGATACAAAGACGGAGAATTATTTCATCGGCTCAGAATCACCGGATTTCTTACTTATTCAGAAGCTTGTGATCTGGGAAAAAGAATCAAAAATAAACTTCATCTTATTGCAGATTACTGGATTGAAAAGGTTAAGTAGTTTTTAGAATTGACTCTTTATAATTTTTAGAATTTAAAACTATTTTCTCAAGTTCGATCAAATATCTTTTGATTGGAACTCCTCCTCCAAAACCACCTAAACTCCCATCTTTAGCGATTACTCTATGGCAGGGGATTATGATCGGAACCGGATTTTTTTTGTTTGCAAGTCCCACAGCACGTGCTTTGTTTTTTCCACCCACTTTTTTTGCGATTCCCTGGTATGAGATGGTTGTTCCGAAAGGAATTTTGCGAAGTTCATTCCAGACTTTCTTCTGAAAATCAGTTCCGGATAGTTTAACAAGAATATCAAATCTTGTTCTTTTTCCTCGAAAATATTCATATAACTGCCGTTCTGTTTCCACAAGAATCGGGTGATCATCATTCTTCCGGTATTTCTCAGAAAACTCGCTTTCGTTAAATTTAATACAGAAATGGATTTCGAGCAAAGCAGAATCATCAGCAACAAGAATCAGCAATTCTACGGGACTTTCATATTTCTTATAATAAATTATTTTATTCCTGCTTGTGCAAAAATCTAACAAGGATATTTACCTTACTTTTTCACGATCATGTTCATTTTATCGAGCATTATCCTGTGATAATCTCCAACCCACTTTGGTGGATTATCGAGTGGTTCCATAGAAAGAAAAGAAGCAATGGAATCTTTATGTTCCGGGGCAAAACCATGCATTGCGGGAAGTGCATTCAGCCCCATATCACAGGGTGCGATCTGGTAGCCGGCATCCATCAATAACAATGTTTCACCGTACATATCATCTTCAAAATCGATCATATAGCGTTTTTTTTCTTCATCATTTAAAATGTGTGAATGGGGAACTTCGAGGAGTTTGTTCAATATTGCTTTCTTTACTTCTTCATTGAAATACCAGAAATGAACCATTGTGGAATCATACATTGCCACGTAGTCTTTCCCAAATTTATAATTCAGGCTTTCTATCATTGTTTTCACATCGACGACTTCCGTTAAAGTGGTCATTCCATGATCACTCATTATATAAAGCTTGAAATCATCATAGTTCTGTTTTGCTGTTTCTACCACCCGCATTATTTGATCTTTATACCAATCCAGTTTTTTGGGGATTTCCTTTCCTTCTTTTGTTACCCGATGTAAAAGAGAATCCATTGCGGCAGTATAAAGGAATGCAAACCTGATTTCACCTTTATTCATGTCTTCGATTAGAGCGTTGATGTTTTGAAGTTCGCTAAGTCTCCAATTAGAAATATGATAAGGTATTTTTCTCTCTTCAAGCTGGTCTGCAATATTTGGAACAGGTGCCAGACCACCGGGAACGAACAGATCTTTTTTTTCTATATAATCAAAGTAATGAATACGATCGAACGGCATTGCATAAATTTCAAAGTAACCTGTGTATCCATTTATTTTTTTTATTAATTTGGAAAACAGGTGTCTGAATCGCCAGCGGTCAAAAATGCATGAAGGTAAATACTTGAGAATTTTGAACATCTTAAATGGAGAATTTACAGGATCATAATAATAGAAGCTGAGATGTTTGTGAACGGTTGGAGGCTGCCCTGTAAGGATAGTCGGGATAGCAGTGCAGGAATATCCGAACTGCATTAATGCCGGGTAACGGTATGGGAGAAGTTCCTCAAGGAAATCCTTGTCTTTGATGATCTCCCAGCCAAGAGCATCTATGAACATAAAAATGGAAATATCTTTTTTCATGATTTATCCTCCGATCCGGTTTGGTTCTGTCTGGTCAACTTATCACAAGATGAAAAAATCACTTGTGACAAGTTTCGGATAGCTTTTCATAATCTTTCATAAATTATGTTACACTACCTCCGGTTTCTGGTAATTCATAATATCCAATAATGAAATTTAAAAATAAAAGCAGACTCATGAAAGCAGTTAATCCAAGAAATTCTATGAAGCAGGACAAAATGGTTTGCGGATAGCCATTCATTATCAATTGGATTTCAAATGCTTTCAGTAAAATAATGAGAGGAAAAGCTCCTGAAAATATCAGGAAATATATTTTAGCCTTTATTTTTTTTGAATTAATATGAACGAGCAGTTTCCTGAAAGTTATAATAAGAAAAACGAAAAATATTATTTTCAGAGTAAAATAAATATTAGACCAGAAGATGCCTGAATAATAAAGAATTGCATTTTCAAATATTTTTGCCGTAATTCTATTCCAGATATTTTCCTGCAGTGGAATTACCTTATTCATAGATAGAAATAAAAAATAGATGGAAATAATTTTAAGAATGAACTTTTGCAAGTTATCAACAGGTAATTTCATTTCTTTCCATCCTAATATAAAAAGAGCAAATCCACAGATAAGAATAATTAAACTCACAAACCATAAAGCAACGTTATCTTCCATGCGAAGGTCAAGTTGATATAAAATATCGATGAATAAAAAGGTTAATAAACTGCTTTCTTCGGTAAGTACGATTTCATCGATGATAAAAAAAGAAAAGAACGTAAAAAAAATGAGGATAACACAAACAAGAATAAGAGGTGTTTTAATGCAGGATAAGAACTGACTGATCTTCATTTTGATTTCAGTGTTATCGCTATTCTTCTTTTAATCCGGATAATTGGAATTCTACGATGCGTGAATGTTCATATTCCAGCTTTATTCCTTCTTTATTGATTATCGTCTGTTCGCCATGAGCAAATGTTTCAATCCTGGAATTATCTATTCCCTGCTCTATCAAATAGTTGGAAACGGTCCGGGCACGATTCATAGAAAGCTCTATATTATGGTCGGGCGTTCCCTGCTCATCTGCGAATCCATTAACTGTGATAATAAGTTCGGGATGTTTCTGAAGTTTAACTATTAATGTGTCCAGTTTGCATATCTCACTTTCATCAAATGTATGTTGGTCCAGCCTGAAATAAATTGTTGGGAGCACGAAGAGAATTTCCTGTATGATCATCTTTTCCAGTATAACGGTATCGGTTTTTGTCAATTGTGTTTTTATTTCTGCTTTCTCTTCTAATTCGATATTTGTTTTGGATTTTGGCTGATGATCCATATAGATCGTCATCTTTTTGGGAATGGGCGGGATGGTAAGATAGATATTCTGGGGGAATTGATTTGGATAGATCGGCTCTGCTTTGATATTTATCTTTCGTTCTTTTGCAAACCAGATATCTGTTTTCAAAGGAGATTTACCGAGATATTCACCATTCATGAACAACTTTGCTTTTGTAGGTTCTGTTTGAATCAATACTCGTTTATATTCCAGTCCTTTTTGTCTGGGTGCGGTGTTCTTTACTTTTACGCAGTTAGAAATAAAGATGACCAAAAACAATACGGGAATAATTTTTAAAAGTTTCATAGTATATTCTCCATTAAAAAATACAAGTGGCAGAATAGTTCTGATAAATTAGGCGTCCAGATTTTTTTATACTTTTTTGTTTATGATTGAACAAGACAGATCGACCATAAAGACTCATTTATTTGTAAAATCGTACAAAATAATCTTGACCGTTAGAGGAGATCATAGAAATTTAAAACAGAATTACGAAAAATCGAGGGAACCAATGAAACGGTTTATAATAGCATTACTAAGTGATCCGATAATTATCTTCAAGTTAATATATTATAATTTCTTTACTTTACATTATAAGGTAAAAGGAAAAAAAACAATAGTGTATAACCTGCATCA
>JAUVLE010000099.1 GCA_030595905.1 Candidatus Cloacimonadota bacterium
TAGGATTAAAGAAGAAGTAAAGCATTGGCAATATTACAGAAATTCAAGAAAATGTATAGTGAACTGGAGATTCACAACTAAAGATGCAAGAATTAAATTGAAACGACTTTATCCGTCAATTGAGGATTGACTTGACACTAAAATCTTTTTCATTCTATTCTCCAATAATTTTTACAAGAACACGTTTTCTGCGCATTCCGTCGAATTCACCGTAGAAAATCTGTTCCCATGGTCCGAAATCAAGTTTGCCATTTGTAACTGCAACCACCACTTCTCTGCCCATAATCGTTCGTTTGAGGTGAGCATCGGCATTGTCTTCAAAACTATTATGCTGGTACTGCGAATACGGTTTTTCTGGAGCCAGTTTTTCCAGCCATTTCTCAAAATCGTTATGTAAGCCGCTCTCATCATCATTAATGAAAATACTGGCTGTAATATGCATGGCATTAATTAGACATATACCTTCTGTGATGCCGCATTCTGCCATGCATTTATCAATTTCCGGTGTGATATTGATAAGCTGTCTTCTAGTCTTTGTTTTAAACCAGAGTTCTCTGCGATAGGATTTCATTTGTTCTGCCAAAAAACTTAAGTCAAGATTATCCGGCAGTTGCCGAACAACTTAACTCAAGTCTATTTTGTAACCATTCCATCGAAATATGCAATCAGTTTCTTTTTTAAGGTCTTTTTTATTTTTTTCTCGATGGTTCGAACAGCACGTGCCTGTGCTTCCGGCAATGAGACATGACCTTCCCTGCCTTTTTCAGATAACGTAACGATGGTGATATTTTCCGGATCGATGATCTTCAATTTTAATTCATAACGAATGAATTTATTTGCTCTTTGCAGATCTGTTTTTTCAAATGAAACTTCTCCGTTCACATTTAGAAGATTATCCTCTGAAAGTACAAATCCAAGGTCGGTAAGAAGTTCTTCCACAAGGATACTTATCTTATTTTCCGTATCGTTCTTTATATCGATCTTAAAGCTGATCTGTCTGGCAACTTCTGCCGCTTTCTTCATCAGGCCGTTGTAATTATAGTTAATTTCCAGCATTTCTTTTGATGTGGGAAAGATTATGCCGAGTTGTTCAAGAAGAACTTCATTGCTCATTCCAACCGCAGATGCCGCACTCATAGCTGCATATTTAAACATGATGTCATTTGAATTATCACACTCTTTTCCGAAATAGTTTATCTTTTCCGTGTTTTTGTTAATTTTTTCTTCGTATATCTCTGCTGTTTTTAACCTGTTAAGATAGGCAATTGCGAACACACGTCCCATACTATTGGTGTAGCTTTCTGCATACTGGATATTGAAAAGAGTTTGACCGGACTGTATATTCACGTTCTTCGTTACATCTGTCTGCTCTTCATAAGAAAATTCATCACCTTTTGTAAGTTCCATGTATCGTTGCAGAACCGTTTCGTCTGTTTTCACTTTGGATTCGAAGATCTTCGCCAGATTTCCGGCAGCCATATTTTCTGCTTCCCGTCTCGAATCACCTTCTCCGATAGCAGAAAGATACATCTGTTCGGAATAAACAGCTTTAGGGTTTTCCAGCCATTTGGGAACTTTACTCTTTTTCTTTTTTGCATGAGCAGCACAGGAAATTACTATGATCGAAAGTACTATTAATAAAATGCTTCTTTTCATATTTCACCTCGTTTTTTTAATTCAAATAATATGATTCGAATAAATTCAAACCGTTTTTAGATATTTCTTTATCTCCAATATCATCAACAAAGAGTTTTGCCCCTTTTTTGGAATAATACTCGATCTTGATATTATGAACACCGGGAGTGAGTTCAATTTCTCCTATAAGTGTCTTACCCGGAAAGAACCTTGAAATCCTTAAATCTGCATTTTCCGTAGCATCTACAGCTACATCTGTGGCAATACGAGCAGCAAATCCAAGCAGAGGATTAGCGATCTTTTTCTCCATCTCCTGTTTACGTTTGGCAGAGAATAGTCCTTTTACAACCGATCTTGTGATCGTTTTAAGATAGATCAGCGGTTCTTTTATCTTGTAAGTTTCAAAAGCAACTTTTTCGATATCTTCGATCATTTCCAATGTTTTAACTGTCTGCCCATCTACGATGATCTTAACATGTCCGATATTGGATTTTCTTTTTTTCATAACAGGAAGCTGAAATTTGAAATGGTAACCTTTTTTCACACCAGGCCAGTTGATCAGGTCCAGGGTTTCCAGGTTCTGTTTCCCTCTGGGATTTTCTTTGGTTGTTCCTATCACGATCAGGTTTTTTTCTGTATGAATATAAAGTGTTTTTGCTTTTTTATCCGGTGCTCTTCCAATGAAGCTGAGAAAATCAACTTTAACGTTCTCGGAAGATCGCAGATAGTTATCAAAAACCGGTTTAGGAAAATCATAGATCTGAGCTTGCAGTTTCCATGCTTCATTAATCTTATCTCTATCGATCCTAGCATCATCCATCTTGCCCTCTGCTCTATAAATGAGCATACTCAGGTATCTTCCCAGTGCAGAATTATGGAATTTGTTCGTACCGGCCTTGAATTCTTTTTGTTTATCCTTGGAAGTATTATACTGATCTGCCATTTTTTTGTGTTTTTGTTCCAGTAGAGACAGTTTGTTATTTATACGGCGAATTTCCACGAACGCCTCGTCGAATCGATCCAATGCAATATAATTCAGAGCTTTGAATACATTCAGATAGATATCCTCGTAATCTTCTCCGGAATAATCCATAACGTTGTCGTTGAGAAGCATGGAAACCACTGCTTTCGATATGCTTTTTGTGTAAAGCTCGTCGATTGCTTGTTCCGCTTTGGAAAGCATTTCGTTACTCTTTGCATATTGCTTGTTGAAATGATACAGCATTCCAATATCGAGATAATAAAGAGCTTGTTCCTTCTTCTTATAATATTTTCCCTTTGCAGATTCTATTTGGGCTATCGCTCCGGAATAATTGTGGGAGACAAGTTTTTCATCGATACCTATAAACTGCTTTTTGGAACTCTTCATGGTTCCGCCGCAACTCATGATCAAGGCAGAGAAAATAATACATAAGATTAGATAGATATAGATTTTTTTCATAACTTTCCTTTTTTATAACCTGTTAAGTTGCTTTCCATGATAAAATGCAACTTATGTTGCATTACCATTTAGTTTTGGATTTGCGGATGATCTTTTTGATCTCCTTACTTCCGATCCACACTTTTTCGTTGGTTTCCACATTGATGAGTTCCATATCGACCTGGTAAAACTTAGAAGCTTTACCGCCACTGGCATCTACGTTAGATTTGATTCCGCCTTGAAGCATGAAATCTGCTCCGGCTTCTGCTGCCAGTCTTTTTGCAGTTTCATCGGAAGCATAAGATTGCTGTTCTAATCTTTCCTGGCGTATTTCATCTCGTTCTTTTGAGCTGGCAACGAATTTCACCTTTCCGCTGTTGATAAGTTCTCTTTCTATATCTTTAACAAATGTATCTGTTTGGATATGTTCTGAACTCAGGTTACGTACCCTGCCAACGATAAGAACCGGTTTATGGTCATTTTCCATTACATAATCCGAAAGCCATGGTCTGTACATTAAATCCTGGATCATCTGTTCTGCCACCAGTTTAGAATCGGTATCGTTCCAGTTCCCGCTGAAATCTGTCTGCTCATCGGCAGATACACGAGATACTGTGCGCGTTGGAGCTGCACAACCGGTAACGATAAGGATCATCGTCAAAATTCCAACTGTGAATAAAGTTTTAATATTTTTCATAAATCCTCCAATTTTTGTTTTGTGATTTAAAAATGATTTGAAAGTGTAATTGTCAATTGAAAATTTAGAACCTGCCACAACATACTACTGGAAAATAGTTGCTCATCACGAATCCCGCTTGTTCAATTTTGTAAATTGAACCCATAGTTTCATTTTAAAAAATATAAAGTTCAGGTTTCAAACCTGAACCAGCGAATAAAAAGATATATACAACCAATTTATAAAAAGAATCAAAGCAACAATAACGTAATCTTTTTCTTTGCGGACTTAGCGGTTAGAAAATCTTCAACAACTAACTCCCGCTACCCTTTTCTTCGCGTTCTTTGCGAACTTAGCGGTTAGAATATCTTCAACAACTCATCCCCGCCACCCTTTTCTTCGCGTTCTTTGCGAACTTAGCGGTAAAAAAATCAACAACTCATCCCTGCCACAAAACCCGTACTCCAGGCTATCTGCAAATTAAAGCCACCGGTGTAAGCATCTACATCGATAACTTCACCAGCAAAGAATAATCCGGGAACAAGTCTGGATTCCATTGTTTTAGGATTTATCTGGCTTACCTCTACCCCACCGGAAGTTATAATTGCTTCTTTTATCGGTCGGAATTTTTCCAGTTTAATGGCAAGATTCTTTAGCAGGAATCCTATTTTCTTGCGCTCTTCACGATTTATCCGGTGAGCTTTTCTTTTGGCTGGAATACCGCTTAATTCGATGAATACAGGAATCATTTTTGATGGTAAAAGATTTTTTAGAATATTCTGGAAATCTTTGTTGGAATTCTCTTTAAAATCGCGTTGCAGTCGAAGGTCCAGTTTATCTTCATCAAGCGCAGGTTTCAGGTCGATGATAAGTGTATGTTCTTCGATCTTTTTCACGTGTGAAGATGCAGAGAGAATAACCGGACCGGAAACACCGAAATGAGTGAAAAGCATTTCTCCAAAATCTTCATAAACTTTTTTATTGTTTTTATCCAGAATTTGAATTGCTGTGTTTTTGAGGGAAAGTCCCTGCAGGTCTGTGACTTTACTTTTCAACCGTTGCGAAGAATTCAGGAACTCCTTCGCTTTAATGGGAACGAGAGAAGGTTTGAATCTTGTGGTTTTGTGCCCCAATTGACGTGCAAACTTATAGCCGTCCCCTGTGGAACCGGTTCCGGGATACGATTTACCTCCCGTTGCAATGATGATCTTCTCACAGCGAAACACGTCGTCATTTATCAATTTAACTGCAAACAAGTTCCCGAATTTCATTATTTCACAGGCTGCATTGTGGATCACTTCCACCCCATTCCCGATGGCGTATTTTATCATTTTCCCCACAACGGTTTTAGCTTTATCGCTGGCAGGAAAAACCCTGTTGCCACGTTCGACCTTTGTTTCCAATCCAAGATCGTTAAAAAAGGAAACAGCGTCTTCACTGGAAAACTTGTAAAAAGCATTTATCAAAAACTTTCCATTCCTGGGAATATTTTCGATCAGTTCGGGAACATCGCAGTAATTTGTCAGGTTGCAGCGTCCTTTTCCCGTGATCAGAAGTTTCTTTCCCAATACGGGATTCTTTTCAATGAGAAGAGTTCTTCTACCGCATTTTGCAGCAGTTCCCGCAGCCATCAGCCCGGCAGCTCCCCCACCGATCACAATTACATCGTAGTTTTGCATATTCCTCTATCTATCGCTTCTCTCGTTTACAAGTTGCACTTGTAAATGCAATTGAATGATAAGTTTCACTTATATAAAATCCAAATTATCCAATTTAATAATCTCATTCCCATCAAAATCCACGTTACATGCGGAACTGTATTTCAAATCTTCCGGATTATTGACAAATCCTTTTCTCACCGGATTAAGATGAATATACTGCATTTTCTGATCTATCATATCAATTGAACTCATTAATTGTGGATGAAATCCTTCCTGCCAAACTTGATAATCGCTCTTAACTTTATTTTTTTTCTTATAATAATGAAATTGATTAAGAATCCAATCTTTTTTTGTAGTTTTATAATATTCGAGGATTGCTTTTGCAGTGTGTCTTTTAAATGATTTCATTGTTTCAATCAATTTACATGAAGATACTATCAGATGCAAATGTTCCGGCATTATAACATAAGCATAAATTTTCAAATCCTTTTCACTCTGACAGAAATTCAAAGAATCAATAATGATATCAAACAATGATTCGGATATGAAAACAGGAATACATTCAACAATTGTTGATGATACAAAATATATACCTTCGGGATCAACCACCTTATATCTGCTTTTCATATTATTCTCCAAGAAGCTCAGCTTCCAATTCATGTGTATTCACAAGTACAACTTGTGAACAAGAGATTCAAAATATTTTTTATCGATTCTAAATTTTTTTTTCAAACATCACATACACCGGACGAATTGCAGTCAGGATGCAGCCTGCCACGTACCACCAGATATTCAGTGAAGTTATCTGAGGAATGAATTTGATCAGCACTATCAGAACGAACATGGCTGCCAGTTGGACTAACTTAATATCCCAGATCGTGAAGAATTTCAGTCTTTGATTAAAATAAGAAATGATTTTCATCTCTCCTCCTAAGCATTTACGAGTTTTTTATTCTCAAATAATCTAACAAGTTATTTCTAAAAAACATTTGACCATATTTATTTCCTTTCAAAACTGGCAACCGAATTAAATAAAAGGAAGTTATGATGACGAAGAAAAAAGATATATTCGAATGGACGAAAAAGCGGTACTGCATTAATTTTTCAGGTCATCTTCTTTTACTCCCCTGTTTGGGGAAAAAATAACAACTATTTTAAACATAGAATACAAAAAAATAATTCGTTAATCAATTTAGGTTTATCTATGTTGATCCGCAATTATCTGCGGCAAAAATAATCAGGAGAAAAATATGGAATATCCTTTTGAAAAAATAGAGAAGAAATGGCAGAATATCTGGGCAGAAAAGAAAATATTCGATGCTGAGGATTTTTCTGAAAAACCTAAATATTATGTTCTTTCCATGTTCCCGTATCCTTCCGGTGCGCTGCACATGGGACATGTTTCCAATTATTCCATCGCAGATGCTATCTCGCGTTATAAGATGATGCAGGGATTTAATGTAATGCAGCCCATGGGTTATGATTCGTTCGGACTGCCGGCAGAAAATTATGCTATAGAACACAACTCTCATCCCAGGATAACAACAGATGAGAATATTAATATTATGCGGAATCAATTTGATTCTATCGGTTTCGGTCTGGATTGGGAACGTGAAGTAAGTACCTGCCATTCGGATTATTACAGGTGGGGACAGTGGCTTTTTAAAAAAATGTACGAAAAAGGGCTGGTTTATAAAAAAACATCTTTTGTGAACTGGTGCGAATCGTGTCAGACCGTGCTGGCAAATGAGCAGGTAGAAGATGGAAAATGCTGGCGGTGTGAAACAGTTGTTCGTCAAAAAGAACTGGAACAGTGGTTTTTCAAAATTACGGAATATGCAGAAGAACTGCTGGATTTCTCCAAAGTGATAGAATGGCCGGAGCGGGTAAAGACCATGCAGACGAACTGGATAGGAAAAAGTTTTGGAACGGAAATGTGGTTCAAGCTGGAAGATTCCGACGATATTATCAAGGTTTTCACAACCCGTCCCGATACGATCTTCGGTTGCACGTTCATGGCAGTTCCACCGGAACATCCGTTGATGATGAAATGGCTGGAAAAAGCAGATTCCGAGATAAAAAAATTCTGCGATAAAGTTATGAATGAAGATAAAATTACCAGAACCGCAGAAGAAACAACCAAAGAAGGAATGTTCACAGGCAGGTATGCTCTCAATCCGGTTAATGGTGAAAAAGTCCAGATATGGGTTACGAATTATGTGTTGATGGATTACGGAACTGGTGCAGTGATGGCCGTTCCTGCACACGATCAGAGGGATTTTGAATTTGCAAAAAAATATGATATTCCCATCAAGATAGTTATTCAGAATCCTGAAAAAAGTCTGGTTCTAAAAGAAATGACCAAAGCTTATATCGAACCGGGAATACTGGTCAATTCGGCTCAATTTGACGGGATGGAAAGTGTTGCTTCCCAAAAAGCGATCACAGATTGGATGGTTCAGCAGAAAACCGGAAAACACACAATAACTTACAGGCTGCGGGATTGGGGGATTTCCCGCCAGAGATATTGGGGAACTCCGATTCCAATTGTTTATTGTGAGAAATGCGGAACTGTGCTTGTTCCCGATGAAGACCTGCCTGTGAAACTGCCGGAAGATGTTCAATTAGGCAAAACAACGCAGAATCCCCTGCTTTCTGTCCCTGAATGGATTAATACAACCTGTCCGCAATGCGGAGGGACTGCTAGAAGAGAAACTGATACAATGGATACTTTCGTGGATAGTTCTTGGTATTTTGCCCGTTATGCAGATGCCAAAAATGATAAGATCCCGTTCGATAAAGAAAAAGCTGATTTCTGGCTGCCGGTAGATCAATATATCGGTGGAATCGAGCATGCTGTGATGCACCTGATGTATGCGCGGTTCTTCCATAAATTCATGCGTGATATCGGGTTGGTGAGTTCAGATGAACCCTTTGCACGTTTGCTCACGCAGGGAATGGTGACAAAAGACGGTGCCAAAATGAGCAAATCCAAAGGAAATACAGTTGATCCGCAATATATCATAGACCGTTATGGCGCAGATACCGTGCGGGTTTTCATGCTGTTTGCTTCTCCACCGGATAAAGATTCGGAATGGAGTGATGAAGGCGTAAAAGGATCATTTCGTTTTTTGAACCGTGTGTGGAGATTGTTTGAAGAAAACCTGGAATTGATAAAGGAAAATTCAGCCGCGAAGGAACGCGAAGAAGCACAAAGTATTTTTGCTGAAATCAAAGAGCTTCGCTTCAGTACTCATTTCACCATTAAAAAAGTATTGAATGATATCGAGGACAGGATGCAGTTCAACACGGCTATCGCTGCCATTATGGAGCATCTGAACAATATTTACAGCATTACGGAAACTGATAAACTGAACGATACAGAAAAGGCAGTTTTTGCTGAAGCCTGCACTGTTATTCCAAGGCTGCTTTACTTCTTTGCTCCGCATATTTCGGAAGAGTTGTGGAAGCTGATGGAACGTGAAGAATTAGTCCACGAAGCTGGAATTCCGGAGTTTAATAAAGAATTCCTGAAAAAAGATGAAGTTACTTATGTAGTGCAGATAATGGGAAAAGTGCGCGGCAAAATGGAAGTTCCGATAAATACATCGCAGGAAGAGATTAAGAAACTGGCACTGGAAATCGAGAACGTGAAAAAGTACATGGAAGGAAAAGAAATTAAAAAGATAATTGTAGTACCGAAGAAGCTGGTGAGTATAGTAGCGAAATAGTTTGCCACAGAGACGCAGAGAGCACAGAGGAAAATTTAAAATAAAAAGTTAGTAAATAATCGTAGCGAAGTAGCTGGTTAGCCAGTTAGCCTGTTAGCAATTAGCCTGTTAGCAATTAGCCTTTTAGCAATTAGCCTGTTAGCAGAAATAGCGGATTTGACACGTAGCGATCCGGCAGTTGCCGGAGAGTATGCATTGAGAATGCATGTAGGGACAGCTCAGTGAGCTGTCCTATTTTATGGCTAAAGGATGTGAATAATATTGATGAGAACTGTATACGATAATATTATTACTCTACAGGAGTAAAATTAGAAATAAATTTTTGTATTTTGTAAGACTTTTTTCAATTCTTCAATTTGAGATTTATTCAGAGGATTATCTGATAAATATAAATCAGATAAATTATATAATTCTTTCAAAGGCTCAATATCGCTTATTTTATTTATACTCAAATCTAATACTTTTAAATTTGATAATTTTCTGAGTGGCTTAATATCACTGATTTGATTGCCATTTAAAAACAAATAATTCAAATTCTTCAATACTTGCAAAGGAGCTAAATCAATGATTTGATTATTGTCTAAAAATAAACTGATTAAGTTTGTTAATTCTTGCAATGGTGTCAGATTACTGATTTGATTACCATATAATCGTAATTCAGTTAAATTCTTTAATACCTGCAAAGGGACTATATCAATGATTTGATTATTGTCTAAAGATAAACTGGTTAAGTTTGTCAATTCTTGTAAGGGAGATATATCATTAATTTTATTATCATCTAAACTTAAACTAGTGTCAAGTCAAGCTTGACATGACGTAGTAAGAAAATATAGTTGTCCTCAAAACACAAGGATGGTTATATGATAAAATATAAAGTGACATTAACGAACGAAGAGCGAGCGATGCTTTTAGAAATCACAAAAAAGGGTAATCA
>JAUVLE010000118.1 GCA_030595905.1 Candidatus Cloacimonadota bacterium
TGCTTTGCTGGGTAAATCACTGAAAACATTTCTCTGATTACAATTACATAATAATTCTCAGGATGTTGATTTTCAACTCTATAGTTGAACACGCCCAAAATCACATATTTGTTTATAAAGATCAATTATTTAAAAAAAACATGGTGATTAAAAACTCAAATCGAATTTATTGCAAATTCATCAACTCTAATTGAGTTCGTCTCATCACTTTTCACTCTATTTTCTGCTAATTATGCAGAACCCTTATTATTATTTATCCTGTGAAATGCAAAGCCTATTTCATCAGGATCATTTTTCTTGTTACGGGATTTTCCATACCACTCAAACGGTACAGGTAAATTCCGCTTTCAACTATTTTTCCATTCTTATCTTTTCCATCCCAGATCACCGATCCAGAATTGTTTGACACTGTCAAATTTGTAAAGGTTTTTATTAACTGCCCTTTAATATTGTAAATTTCGATCCGCCATTGCTTACAATTCTTCGCGTTCTCTGCGTCTTTGCGAGAGATAATAAAAGAAATTGTTGTTATCGGACTGCGTCCGGCAACTGCCGGATTAAATGGGTTGGGATAGTTTTGGAGAAGAATAACAGGTTCAGATATAAGATCATTTTCTGCATTTGTCGCATCTTCTGTACAAAAACTAAAGTCAATAACAACTGAATCGACTAATGATTCGTGATTAAAAACAAACTGGTAATTAAAACTTCCAGCCATATTATATACTTCGATATTTGCATGTATATCGTATCCTACATTCTCTTCCAACACTACATTCCACGGTCCCCATCCAAGATAGCTGCAAGTACCTTCATGGCACCAGAACATATTCCATGGAGCAGGAATTTCGTAAGCGTATAAATTTAGATAAAATGTATCTGTTACCGCCGTATTGGTAACATAGAAAGTTTCACCTTCATACACATAGTTCCCTTGAGTTGAATAGGCAGGTCCGACCTGATCCGGATTGAAAGGGATATCAACCTCCAGCTCTGCAAAAAGAATACTTAAACCAAAAACTACAAATAAAACAACTAAGAACTTTCTCATTTTTCACCTCGTATTTTTACATTGAAAAGGTTCATTCGAAAGAATTCCTCTTATTGTAAATCGTTTTCAAGGTTTTTAAATTAAAACGATGTTGTGATCTCAACCCGTACTCCTTCAAATTCGGATTGATAGCGGCAAACGCCATTACGACAGATTTTACCGCCTTTCTCTTTACCGCCGAATATCCTGATATCCGTCGAGCTAAAAACGGTTACAGCTAATTCTCCACCTATCCAGAGTTCACCATCTTCACCGTCATCAGAATCACCAACCTGGTTTTCTACTGTTAATGAAAACGAATATTTATCAAAGGAAACATCAGTTTGAATTTTTGGTTCGTAATGAGATATTGTTGATGTTCCCTGTTCTTGTTCAATGTATTGATATTCTGTTTTAATTATGATGGGAAATTTTCCTAAAGCGAAATCGAAGTTCACTGCTGGAGTAAGTTCTTTTTTCCAGTTATTGATATTTTCATTCATTTGTTCAAGGTGATGATAATGCAGAGTTAAGATAAGGTTTTCAAATTCATGCTGAAATTCAGAATAGAAATCTGCTTGACGAACTTTATAATCACTCGACCAGCCTTCGGCATAGTTCAAAATAAATTCATTTTCATAATTTGGAATGAACTGAATTTCTCCCATAATACCTTCTTCATCGAAACCGGGTTCCCAATTATCATATAGAGATTCTTCACTATGATTTGCCGTTGGAAGATCAGATATTTCCGAGTCGAAATTCAGGTAATTCTTATATGCTCCTATCACCGTGAACTTATCGAGATAGGTTGTCAGGTTGGAATAAAAAGCTCTTCCATCTATTTGCCGACCATCATATCGGTCATATTCGTTACTCTCTGCGTATTCACAAGAGATATCAAAAAGATCGTGCTGGTAATTTAATCTTCCCGAAAGAATATCCCGCTGACTATATTCGTTTTTCTCATCGAGGTCTTCCTGATTCCTTAAATGCATCAAATATGCAAACCCGGTTGTCAGATTTCCCAGAATATCATACTCGATATCAAGTGCCGTTATTTTGTCTTTTTTATCTTCATCATTCTCATTTTTCATTGTTCCATAAAATATCTGTAACATTATTTTATCGAAAGTAGTCTGCTCATAGATTCCGGTAAGCCGATGATCTTCATCAAAATCCTCATCATAATAATTGTGGGTAACAATACCGGATCCGATAACTGCATCAAAGGTGCCGAAATTCACAAAAAAGTTATCATTTTCTATTTGAAGAAAATACTCATCGAAATAGTTTTCGTTCTTTTCGTTGTTATCAAGAGAAATGGGAATTTCATCTTCATTTGGAATGTTATCTATATCCAGGAATTTATCGTGCTTGGGATGATAGAGATCATACTTCAATCCCAATCGAAATATCTTGTATTGCATCTGCAGTGTCAGTTTGTCCGAAAAATAATTTCGGTATTCAATCTTGCGATTACGATAGATATATTCGAATTCATTAATACCGGAAATAGAAACTTTTTCTTCCGCAAACAGGGAAAATACAAATAATAACAGGATAAAAAATAATATAATTCTATTCATCTATTTCACCTTGTGATTCGTTCTCAGGAATCTTTTCTCCTATTTTAACTGGTTTATCTTTTATCCACTTTTTAATGATATCTTCAATATGTTTTTCATCACCGCGTTTGTATCCCATATGATCAAAGAGTATCTCACTATCGGGAGTAATGACCAGTGTCCGTGGAATATTAGTGATGTTATAAAGTTTCTTAACATCACTCTTCACATCGAAGAGAGTAACAAATTTGTATTTCCTTGATTTAATAAAAGCTTTTGCCTTGTTCTTCTTACGTGCTTTATCTACACTAACCGCAATAACGGTTATCGTGTCTCCGTATTTTTCCTGTAGAATATTAAGTGCTGTAAGTTCCTTCTTGCAGGGTTCACACCAGGTTGCCCAAAAATCGAGAACAACTAAACCTTTTTCCAGGAAACCTGAAAGTTTAACCTGCTTTCCTTCCATATTTTCCAGTTTGAAATCAGGTGCTTTTTCCAGAGCGGATAAATTTACTGCAAAGACTATTAAAATGATGATCAAGATTATATTTTGTAATATCTTCATTATTTCTCCTTCATTTTTAAATCAATAATTATCAATGATTTGATTAAATTATTGAATTTTTCATAACAACCACAAAGTGGTTGAATATTAATAGCCGTAGGTGAAACCTACGGTATTGAAAACAAAACCAACAACGACACTGAAGGTGTCGAATAATTCTTCCGAGGTTCATTATAGTTCAACCTTTTCAGGGTTGGTTCCTTTTTTTCATTAACCGTGAGTTTAACTCACGGTTATTCAAATTCAATCCGGCAACTGCCGGATTATAAAGACAATATTTTTGGATATTTCACTCTATCGTTTTTTCAGTCACATTATAAACTTTACACGTATCTGAATTATACGGATCTGCCAGCGTTTGCACCCAGATTACCAGGGTAATATCGTCAGGCAGATTGGTTAAACCCGACAAAGCAAACTCGACAGGCTCATCGAAATTATGTTCAGAAATGGAAAGCTCTCCCTTGGCAATTATCACGTTTAATGGATGTTGATGAGCAGAATTAAAATAATTCGTGTTTTCCATTTCAATAAGAGTAAACTTAAGATACAGGTCTGTAAGCGGAACAGTTCCATCCACGTTTATTATCACTGAGCCACTCAGTTCTTCACCTTCCAGGTTTGCAGTAAAATCATAGAAATGCACAAGGGGAATTTCTTTAAAAATAGGTGTAATAACAGCGTCCAGTTCAGCCTGGGAAGTTGCAGAGCCACCCACGATCATCTCTGTTCCCTGGGTCACCGAAGTTGGTAATGCACTCATTCCATAATAAGAGAAGAAATCATAATTACCAATATCGAGAGCATCATTCATATGATATTCTACATAGCATAACCTATTTCCATATTGCTGCTTGAGGTTGTGAAGTGCTTCTTCCACATAAGGACAATTTATGCAGGAGAGAGAAGTAGCAAGTTCCACGAGAACGTTCTGCAGTTCTTGTTGATTTCCATAAAATTGGAAGGAATCTGTAGTAGGCAACAATACATCGGTAAAGGTCGTGTCCATAAAAGTTGCACCGGATAGTTCCGTAGCCAGAAGACGCCATTCGATTTCATAATTGTCGGTTGTATCGATCAGAGTAGCTTCTAATGAGATAGGAGTGTTCACCAACGTAAAAGCCACATAAAAGTTTTCCATATCGACTTTGGTAACACCGTTGTTATTATAATCATCGTGATAGAAAGACATAATGCCTGGGATATTTTCCGGGAATGTGGAAATGGAATCTGTAAAAGTATTGAAAAAATCTATGATGAAATTTTCGTTACTGGTTGAAGGTTCGAAATTATGCTCGAATCTGTCACAGGCAAATAGTATCAAAATTACAATTATGCTAAACCAAAAAATAATCTTTTTCATTTATTCCTCATCTAGTTTTTTTAACATATTCAGAACCATTTCTTTTGTTATCAGTTCGGGAAGAGTAATGGGTACTTCCTTATCCGGCATATAAAAAACATAAAGCGGAACTCCCGCTCTCCCAAATTTTTGCAGCCACTGTGCGATTATATCATCTTTCCTTGTGTTATCTCCTACCAGAAGTTGAACGTTTTTTTCTGAGAATGCTTCTCTGACATCTTTTGTGAAAAGTACGGTGGTTTCATTTGTTTTACAGGTTAAACACCATTCGGCAGAGAAATCTATGAACACGGGTTTTTTTTCATTTCTATAACTCTCTACAAGTTCCGGCGAAAATCTCTGCCAGCCTTCATGCAGGTTGAAATCCAATTCATTCTGCATTCCATCTCCTGTGAAATTCAAGGTTAAAAATCCACCGATGACGGCGATAAAAATTGCGATTATAGTTGCGGTCCACTGCTTTCTCTTAGAAAATTCAGGACGTGCAAATCTACCGTAAATCCAGGCAGAGAAGCCCAGAATAATAAGATACAAAAGAACGCTGATGAGCTTTGCTCCACCGACGAGGAAATAAAGCGAACGGAGAAGATAAAGAGCAGTTAAAAATAGCAGGAATCCCATTGCTTCTTTAAACACATTCATCCATTCACCTGGTTTGGGAATAGCCTTGATGGCTTTGGGCCAGATTCCGAGAAGAATGAACGGGAACGCCAGACCAATTCCGATAAGAATAAATATCCCGAATATCATTGCAGGTGGCTGCGAGAAAGCAAAACCAAGTGCTGTACCCAGAAGCGGAGCAGTGCAGGGCGTTGCCAGAAGAACAGCAAATATACCGCTCAAGAAAGAACCTGTTAAACCACCTTTTGAAGATGCTTGTGTAGCTGCGGTCATGCCCGGCATGCGAATAATGAAAACATCAAAAAGTGAAAGTGCAAAAACAAAGATCAGGATAAGAAGTGCACAAACAAAACCTGCACTCTGGAACTGGAATCCCCAGCCTACCATCTCACCGGACATTTTTAGGATAACAATGATCAAAGCTAAAACAATGAATGAAACAATGATCCCGGCCGTATATGCAATTGAACTTTTAAATATCTGTTTTCTATTCTGCTGACTTTGTTTAACAATACTCATTGCTTTGATGGAAAGTACGGGAAGAACACACGGCATTATATTTAAAATTAATCCACCAACGAAAGCCATTAAAAGGTACTTCAGGATGGTCAGCAGATCAACAGGTTCAGATGAAAAAGGTTCGGAACTGATAGGTAAAGAAAATTCCTTCTCATTCGGGAATAAACAAGCACCGGTATCCAGACATATCTGGTATCCGGCATAGATATTGATCTTATCTAATTTATAGTTGTCATCGATCGTAAACTTTTTTATCAGTGTAACGGTTCCGTGATATTCGATGTTCCCATCATCTTTCTTTTTTCCTTCAGGATAGATAGTAGGTTTAAATGTAATGCCTTCCGCTTCTTCGGCTTCGACAAAGAAATAATCTTTCTGCAGCGTTTGATGATAACCTTCCGGAATGTTATATGTTACTTCTATCTGATCTTTTTTTATCACAGCTTCGATTTTGGGTTCGATCGTTTCTGTTTGTGCGAATATACCAGTAATGATCATGAATAGAATTGCAATTAGAAACGTTTTCTTTAACATTCATCCTCCAAATATTTCATATTATCAAATTCCTTTTTTTGTATGCAAATAATGTTCCTAATACCTCTTTTTCATCATATCCTTTCTCTGGAAAATCTATTTTTGAGTCAATAAAATATTATAAACAGAATTAACTTATTTTTATTTCAAAAAATATATAGAAAGAAAAAGACTTGATAAAAAATAGTAAAAAATGAAATTTGCATTAATTAAAGTTTATAGATGTGATGAAAAGAAATATTTTGAATTGACTCTTTCCGGTTGTAGATTTACAGAATATTTCGTCGGTTATTAAAAAAAATCAAAAAACAGATGATAGGAGGTATTATGAAAACCAGATTATTTATTTTTATCGTTTTAATTTTATTTATTGCATCCATCCTGAATGCAGAAGAAGTCCGAGGCTGTACACATAAGGAAATTCTGCCAAAAAAATTTACAGTCATTGGGCAGGCTGAAGTTTACAATCCGGTTATTAGAGAAAAAACAAAAAAAGATGCAAATGAGATTTCTTGTAGAGAAGATTGGGAACTGATCGAAACTTATGATATCGACTCTTTTCTACGCCGTGGAAAATATCTTGGAGTTGAATTTAACAGCATCGAGCAAAACATAGAAATAATAACGAATTTCGAAGAATTAATACCGGAGGCAGTGGAAGCTATCGATAGATCTCCAGCCTGGATGCGCGCAGATCTGAGAAATGTTTTCCGCCAGCTTTCGGATAGTAACCAGGCAGCCTGGGCAGAGATAATCAATACAATGTCGGACCTATATATCGATGAAATTGCGTTTTCAATTGCAAATTCTTCTGTCGCATATCTTTCTTCCGGTTACAGCAATCCGAATATGTTCGTCGATAATGCAATATTAATGTATATTGCAGATAGCAATCTTGATTATGTAGAAATCGTTGATTATGGTTCTTCAACCACAGACGAGAACTATTATTCCACTACACTATACTGGAAAATCAATGAATCCGGTGATATGGTTCAGGTCGAAGTTCCCAAAGAGATATATTATATGTATCTTGTTCATCCAAAGATCACTGATGAAATTGCTGCATATATCGACCCGGATATAATTGAAAATAATTATTCCCACACAAATAATATTGCAGATCCTCCGGTTGGTTATTTCTGGAGAAATTTCCTGTATAATTTTTCTGATACCGGCTATCCGCTTTTAAAGGATATGTTAGCACTGTGTCCGGTAGTATGGGATGCTTCGCTTACAACAAGTGACGATGCAATTCTAACAATGACTGCATGGATAAACGAATCTATGTCTTTTACTTCCAATAATGAACGTCCACATCAACCTGTGCGAATTTACAGAAAGCATATCGGAAGATGCGGTGAACATGCCGACCTGACTGCTGCGGTATGCCGTTCTGCTCTTATCCCATGCACAAGTATCCTGGCTATTTCGAAAGACCATACTTGGAACTAATTCTGGGATGAAGGCTGGCATCATTGGGAACCTGTGAATAATTCCATCAACAATCCTCTTGTTTATGATAATGGCTGGGGCTACAGTTTTGGTTCTGTATTTGAAATCAAAAGCAATGGTTATCTTACACCGGTTACAGCTACCTATTCTGATTCAATTTCAACTATTATTATTTATGCATTAGATGATAATGATAATCCGATCGATGGTGCAAAGATAACGCTTAAGGTATCATCAGGTTGGGATAATTGGGGATATACGGATAATGAAGGAAAATGCACCTTCATCGTTGGAGATGGTAGAACCTATTATGCCCGAATAGATTCTGATATCGGAGGAAATCCGGCAAATCCGAATTCGGTACTAGAGGTAGTTTCAAACAGCATTAACGGGCAAACTTACACATATTCCTTCAATGCTCCCGGAGTAATGCCGGAAGTGATATTCACAGAAATAGCAGTTCCCGATGATGATATTGATGATTATCTTATAGAGATCGATTTTTCTGTTCCGGATCAGATCATTTGTGGTGCTATCATAATGGATGATCTTGATTATA
Organism: Candidatus Cloacimonadota bacterium; assembly: GCA_030595905.1. Lineage (GTDB taxonomy): Bacteria > Cloacimonadota > Cloacimonadia > Cloacimonadales > TCS61 > JACNIV01. The sequence continues at coordinate 8,215 of JAUVLE010000118.1, forward strand.
CAGATTTTTATAACGGCATCGAAGAAGAAGGCTTTATTAATTTATTTATGGCAGATCATTCTAATTTTACTCTCTATGAAGTTGGAGATCCTTTTGAGACTTTCAATGTATTTTCTAATGCTGCAAATGGTTTTATCGAATTTGATATTCCTATAGATTCCGATTGGTATGCTTTCTTTGATAACGGAAACCATCTTAATAATCCTCAACAATTAACAGCTTCGATATCTTTGTATTCCTATTCTTCAAACGAAGCAGAAGATCACGGGATAACATCATCTCCAATCTCTCTTAAGCAGAATTATCCAAATCCGTTCAATCCATCTACAACGATCTCTTTTTCTGTAACACAAACGTCCTCGTTTGTGACTCTTGATATCTATAATCTAAAAGGACAGAAAGTAAAAACTTTGGAGTGCATTAACCGTGTTAATGCAAAAACGACGGAGTCGTTTTCCCACCATTCTGTCATTTGGAATGGAACGGATGATAGTGGTAAACCGGTTTCTTCCGGTATATATTTCTATAAATTGAATAGCTCAAAAATTTCGATAATAAAAAAGATGATCCTCCTTCGCTAACTTCTACGCTAAAGCTTTGAT
>JAUVLE010000255.1 GCA_030595905.1 Candidatus Cloacimonadota bacterium
GACGAGATAATTCCTATCAGGTTCGTATTCATAGATACAGGTTATGGAACGGTTGACAATCATATGCCGTGCGATCTATATTACGGCTGTCTCGATAATAACTGGGATGGGAATGGAAACGGTATTTACGGAGAAATAGCAGATAATGTCGATATGGTACCGGATATTTCCATCGGAAGAATTCCTGCAGAAACAGAAACCGAATTTTTTCATTTCTTCCATAAAACATATACTTATGTTGATAGTACATCGGTGAGTAATGATATCGCATATATGGTGGGTGAAAATTTGAACTGGAGTCCTGTTACCTGGGGTGGAGATTACAAAGATGAGATCCTTACATTGGTTCCTAATTTGAATGCTGATTATCATATTTTCAAACTTTATGACAGAGAAGGTTCTTATAGTCCGAATGCTGTAAAAGAAGCTATTAATAATGGTGTGAGCATCATCAATCATATGGGACATTCAAACGAAAATATAGTTTTTGGTCAGAATGGAGGACAGATAGCTTCCTACACAAATACGGAATATGGATTTGCCTACAGCCAGGGATGTTATCCGGCAGCCTTTGATGAATCTACAAGCCAGGTCAGTGAAAGTGTTGCAGAAAACCTGGTTTTTTCGGAATTCGGTCTTTTTGCTTTTGTAGGAAATACACGATACGGCTGGTACAGCCCGGGCAGCACGAACGGACCTTCTCAGCCTTATGACATTGAATTTTTCAAGGCTATTTTCAGTAATGATATTCGTCAGCTTGGCAAAGCATTAGATGAATCACGAATAGTACTTGCCAACGAAGCCATTTCCAATGCATTCCTGCGATGGGTTCATTATGAATTGGTACTCTTTGGTGATCCTTCCGTATCGGTAAAATATGCTTATGGTACTTTCCCGTTTATCCAGCCGGTAGAAGCAGTTTATGATGATTCTCAGACAGGAGACGGAGATTTTATTCCAAATCCCGGAGAAGAAATTGAGATATATATTGAATTGGAAAATTTAGCAGGTTGGGCGGATGCAACCGATGTGTCTGCAACCATCAGTTTCGAAGATAGTGCTATTCAGGTGATCACAGGCAGTGTTTTTTATGGAGATATTCAAAGTGGAGTTAGCGCTAATTCATCTCCTTTCGTAGTGCAAATCCCACAAGATTGCAATTACGGTTCTTATGAATATGTTGTAGAGATCACTGCGCCTGTTTCCGGAAATGTTTATTTTGAAAGGTCATATCCTTTGAGTTTTGAAGTATCTCTTTTTCAGAATAACTGGCCTTGGACAACATCTAATTCGATTCTAAGTAATCCTGTTATAACCGATTTTAACGAAGATGGGATAAAAGATGTATTGATCGTCGATGCAGATGCAAATATTCATCTTCTGGACATAAATGCCGGGACAATTCCCGGGTTCCCATGGACAAATAATGAAAACATCTGGAAAAGCACAGCAGTTGGTGATATCAATGATGATGGAAGCAAAGATATCGTTATCGCAAGCAGAAATGACAGGATATTTGCTCTGGATAACAGCGGAAATGAGATCTTCAGTTTTACAAGTTGCTGTGATCAATTACTCACTCCAATGATCTCTGATATAGATGGAGACAGTCAACAGGATGTCGTCAGTTTTGGCACGGATAAAAATATTATTGTTCTGAATTCATCTGGTGAAATGCTGAGTAACTTCCCGGTTGAACTTCCAGAGCAGTGTTATAAGGAAATGGCTTCTGCAGATCTCGATCAGGATGGAGCTAATGAGATTTTAATCGGCACTCTGGGAGGTAAACTTCATGCAATAGACCATAATGGAGAAAATATCCCGGGATTTCCTGTGGAACTAAATTCGCCTGTATGTTCCGCTCCCATAGTTCTGGATAATTACAAAATCGCTATAGGAACAGATGATAACAAAATTCATATAATAAATGCGACAGGTGATATCCTTCTATCAAAAGATATTGAAAGCAAGATCGCTTGTTCACCGATAGCTGCAGATTTTAATAACGATGAAGAATTGGACATTGCTTTTGCCACCATATCCGGTTCACTTTATATCATTCATCAGGATGGAACCGATCTTAACGGCTGGCCTGTGAACATCGGGAATTCGATCACCAATCCTCCTCTGGCTGTAGATATGAATAACGATGATAATGTAAACCTGGTTTGTTTCACAAGTATAAACGATCTGTATGTTTTTCATAATGATGGATCGGAAGTTGATTTTTCTCCGGTTCCGGTAGGATTGATCGGAAATACTCCTTCCACTATAGATGATATAGATTGGGATGGTGATTTTGAAATAATTTCCGGTATTTCAGTCGGAGCTTTTATCATAGATTGCAAACTTCAGAAAGGCACCATGATACCATGGAATACATATCGTGGAAATTACAGAAGGACAGGATTTTATGGTGATAACGAATTATTTACCTGCACCGATGAGATCATTCCACAGGTTGCAAAATCCGTACTGAACCAGAATTATCCAAATCCCTTTAATCCTTCCACAACTATCTCATTTGAATTAAACACCGAAAACACCGAAAGCACTGAATTGGTAATCTACAATATAAAGGGTCAGAAGGTTAAAGCTTTGTTGAATGAGCATTTAGAGAAAGGTGAACATTCCGTAGTCTGGAATGGGAAAGATAATAACGAGAAACCGGTTTCCTCAGGAATTTATTTCTACAAATTAAGTGTAGATAATAAAACCATAAACGTTAAAAAGTGTTTGCTGATAAAATAAACATTGTAGTCTAAGGATCGAAATAAAGCAGGATATATTTTGGACAATCGATGTATATCGATGAAAATATAATATGTAAATATGATCATTAAAATAAAGAATGTCTGAAAGATGAATGTTCGTTCAATTATCCAAAGGATCGATAAACTGAAAAAAATACCTTGATTTATTTATTTGTATAAAAAAATTTGACTCATTATTTAAAAAGGTGGTTTTATGAAAGGGAAAGTAAAGTGGTTTGATGATGCAAAAGGATATGGTTTTGTCGCTTCTGATGATGGAAAAGAGTATTTTGTGCATTGGAAATCAATTGTAACTGTATCGGATAAAGAAAGGAAATTCCTTGTAGCAGATGAGGAAGTTGAATTCGATACAATAGACACTGAAAGAGGTGTTCAAGCGATAAACATAATTAGATTAAACCCATAAATATTTTTAATTTAATTATTCTAAGCGACGTTATGCGTCGCTTTTTTTATATATGAACAAATTTCTGATAACCGACAAAAGAGAATTAAAAATAAAAGGTTGGAAACAACTCGATATTATTATTATTTCCGGGGATGCCTATATCGATCATCCAAGTTTTGGTTCGGTATTAATAGCCCGATATCTTGAATACAATGGTTTCAAAGTAGGAATTATTCCACAACCGGATTGGCGAAATAGTAGAGATTTTCTTAAGCTGGGAAGACCAAAATTGTTCTTCGGGATCACATCGGGTAATATGGATTCTATGGTAAACCACTATACTGCTCAAAAGAAGATCAGGTCGTCTGATGCATATTCACCAGGCGGGAAAACAGGATTGAGACCGAATAGAGCAACGATAGTTTATACCCAGAAAATACGTTCTCTTTTCAAAGGTGTCCCGATAGTTATTGGCGGGCTCGAAGCCAGTTTGCGAAGGCTGCCGCATTACGATTTCCAGAGTGATAAGCTGCGGAATTCTATTCTCTTCGATTCAAAAGCAGACCTGCTGGTTTATGGAATGGGAGAAAGAACGATCCTGA
>JAUVLE010000224.1 GCA_030595905.1 Candidatus Cloacimonadota bacterium
AATTCAATTTCAAGATTCGCTATTTGTTTTTTAAGTTTTTCTATTTATTAGTAAAGATCAATAAGTCGTTATAAAGCTAGATAGATCTCGATGTTCTGAACAACCGCTGCAACACTGGATTTTGGTTTTTGCAGATCGACAGCAATTTGCATTTCAGCGATTTTTGCCAGTTTGGCAAAATAATTTTGATAATCCTGCAAAAGCCTGATCTGATCTTCTGATGCAACTTTGATGAAAATTGTAACTTCTTTACCGGGAGACAGATTTACCTGTTTTCGCAAATTACGAATAGCAGTGATCGCTTCTTGAATAAATTTCATATCCTTATCTATCTTTCTATTGATCAAAGATTTATCCTGTTTTGGAAAAGCTGCCAGAACTATCGTTTCCTCATCCATTGGAAAATAGTGTTTAATCCCCTGCCATACCTCTTCTGCAATGAACGGCATAATCGGTTGAAGTAATCTCATAGATTGTTGTAGAATATCCAGAAGAATAAAAGTAGCCGTCAACTGACCCTGTTTATCATCTTCATTATAAATCCTGTCTTTGGAAAGTTCCAGATACCAGCTGCAGAATTCTTTCCAGATGAAATCCATCAGAATATTTGCAGCATCATTGAAACGAAGCGATTCATAATTCCTGCGTGTCTCTTCGATAACTTCGTTCAACCTGCTGTATATCCATTTATCTGCCAGTTCCAGTTTCAGTTCATCTCTTTTGGGAAGACCTTCGATCTTTTCTGCATTCATCATAATGAAGCGATAAGCATTCCATATTTTATTGGCAAAATTCCGTCCTGTTTCCAGAATAGAATTGGAATAATAACTGTCCTGCCCTTTGGGACTGGCAAAGATAATGCTGAAGCGAAGTGCATCGGCTCCAACGTTCTCAATTATATCCAGCGGATCAGGCGAATTACCCAGAGATTTACTCATCTTTATACCCTTTTCATCACGAACCATTCCGTGCAATAAAACCGTATCGAATGGTATTTTATCTTTGAACTCAAGCGTAGCCATTATCATTCTGGCAACCCACAAATAGATAATATCCGGTGCTGTTACAAGCAAATTTGTAGGAAGAAAATATTCAAGTTCTTCGGTTTCTTGGGGCCAGCCAAAAGTTGAGAAAGGCCAGAGCCAGCTTGAGAACCAGGTATCCAGAACGTCTTCATCCTGTTTGAATTTGTTATGACCGCATTTGGGACAGGTAATCGGTTCTTCCTTAGCAACCACGATCTCATTGCAGTTCTGGCAATAATAAACCGGAATTCTATGACCCCACCATATCTGACGTGAAATGCACCAGTCGCGAACGTTCTCCATCCAGTGATAATAAACCTTTGTCCATCTGGCAGGCTGAAATTTCACTTTTCCGTCCTTAACAACTTCGATAGCTCTTTTTGCCAGAGGTTTCATCTTAACGAACCACTGATCGGAAAGATATGGTTCGATGATCGTATCACAGCGGTAACACTGTCCAACTGCATGTTCGTGCGGTTTTATTTCTCCAAGAAGTCCTTTCTCTTTTAATCCTTGAACGATTTTTTCACGTGCTTCAAATCTATCGAGACCTGCAAATTCTTTGCCGGCATTTTCATTCATCACGCCGTGTTCATCGATAACAACAATTTGTTCAAGATCATGCCGCAAACCGATCTCATAATCATTAGGATCGTGAGCCGGAGTAACCTTCACACAGCCGCTGCCAAATTCCATATCAACAAATTCATCGGCAATGATGGGAATTTCTCTATCCGCAAAAGGAATGATAACGGTTTTTCCGATCAAGTCATTATATCGTTTATCTTTAGGATTCACGGCTATGGCAGTATCTCCCAGCATTGTCTCGGGACGGGTTGTTGCTACAGTTACATATCCATTTCCATTTTTAAAAGGATATTTCATATCCCACAAGTTACCTGTTTTATCTTCATGCTCTACTTCATCGTTGGAAAGAGCTGTATGACAACGCGGACACCAGTTGATAATACGTTTCCCCTTATAAATAAGTCCTTTCTCATATAATTTTACAAAGACTTCTTTAACAGCTTCGGAAAGTCCTTCATCTAATGTGAATCTCTGTTTTGTCCAATCGCAGGAACAACCGAGCTGTTTGAGTTGTTCGATAATGAGACCGCCTTTTTCTTCCTTCCATTTCCAAATACGTTTTATTAATTCTTCTCGACCAATTTCATGCCTGGTTTTGCCTTCTTTTGCCAGTTCTTTTTCTACCATGTTCTGGGTTGCGATTCCGGCATGATCAACTCCCGGCAGCCATAATGTGGGAATTCCAGTCATTCTTTTATAACGTATCATTACATCCTGAAGTGTATTATTAAGAACATGACCCATGTGCAGAATATTCGTAACATTGGGTGGTGGTATCAAAACTGTGTAAGGTTTTTTTGTTTTATCGATCTTTGGTGTGAAATAACCCTTTTCTATCCAGTGTTTATACCATTTCTTCTCAATCTTTTGTGGTTCGTAACTTTTATTTATTTCCATTATATTTCCTTTTATTTTTGCCAGTGACTTTCACTGACGAACACTGACTTATTTGCAACGAACCTTGAAAAAGTTTTAAAGTATTTTCTTCTCGCTCAACTTTTTCAACGGTTTTCCAGCATCTCACTTCCAACCATTGAAAAGGTCTATGAGAAAGAAATCCTCTGTCTGTAAACCATTTTCAAGGTTTACCTCTTTGCTCTCCGTGAACTTAGTGGTTATTTTTTTATCTGTGTAAATCCGTGAGCAAATCTTTTCTTAGTGTTTCTTAGCGTTCTTCGTGGCTAAGCATTTTTCTTACTTGATCTAAAAATAAATTATGTGAGGAGAATACGATCTCGGGACATTCATCCAAAGCCACATATCGCGCTTCGACAGCATCATCGCCAGCTCGAAGCTCACCTCCTGTTATCCGCATCAGAAAGCCGAAAGTTATTACTTTTTCATAAATCGGAGAAAAATCGGGATAATACCCAAGCGGCTTAACGATCTCCCCGATCAATCCGGTTTCTTCTTTCATTTCCATAATTGCACAGTCATCCGGGGACTGATCGATCTCGACATACCCGCTGGGCAACGCCCACTCACCGGGATTAGGTTCATACTTTCTTTTAATGATAACAACTTCGTTCTTTTCATTAAGTATCACACAGGCAGACGCCGGTATCGGATTTTTATAGAAAGTCCATCCGCATTTTTTGCAGCGAGGACGTAATTTATTTTCTTTATCGAGCAGGATTTCAAGTTTGTTCCCGCAGCGAGTGCAGTAATTAATTCCCCTATAACTCTCTTTTGTAATGCTCATCTCAGCTTTTCACCTTGAAATTTATTTTAGAAAAATCACTTCCTTCCACAATATAAACGCATTTTTCCAGAAGATCAAATTCACTGATAAACCGAATATTATCTTCCGAAATATAGGAAGCTAAAACTTTCCCGTTAATAGTATTCAAAACATCTATCCTTTTATCTGATAACATAAGAATAACACTGCTGTCAAGACGCTTATATTTATCAAGTGAAATCTGATATACAGAACAGTATTTTTCGGAGTTTTCTATTGAAAAAGCTTTTTCTTTGGTCCATATTTCACGACCCAGATTCCTGTTCAAACAAAACATATTCTTTCTACTTGTAAGGATCAGCAATCGGTTCACATCCAGGAATTCAATATCGATAATATCTTCATCAAATGTCTTTCTCCATTTTACTTTTTTTCCCTTTTTATCGAGAACCATCAAAGAACTGCCGGATATAAGATATATTTGTTTATGATCGAATAACGGTTTGTTAGTTATATCAAAATCATATTTAAAGTTCCAGTCTCTTTGCAGGCTTATTTCCTGAGTTGGAATGAATTCGATTTCATAATTAAGGTTAAGAAGCTCATCCAGAATTTCCTGAGATTGATCCTGAATTTCAAGAAATTTTTCCATCAATTCATTCTTTATGAATTCTGCGTTCTTCTGCTGCTGAAGATATTGTTGTTCGGCAAACCAGTTCTTTCCATAAAAAACGTAAACAACAGAAAGTAATACAATTAAAGCCATAATAGCAGCAAGAATTCTTCTTTTCATTTAACTCCACCACTTAATGAAACTTCTGTAAAAAACGCGGAAAAGCGTGGGAATATCCATCAACATATTTGTATAGGAAGCATTCGCAAGAGGACAGAAGCACTCCTTGTTCTTGATAGAACTGCGTTCTTTATCCATTCTTCTTCCAAACCATATCTTCTTAAAATCGTAGTTCAAGTCTCGTAGATTTCCCATAGATTCTGCTTTTATGCAGCAAGACCAAACTTCTCCATCCGGCGATATCTGTGCAGATGCAAAACCGGAATAACACGGAATTACCTGGGTTTTATCTCGCATTATTTTCTTAACCAAAGTATAGTATTCGATCCTGAAAGCCTGCGTTATTTTGTTCATTCCACTGAATTCCTCATTCTTTATCCGGTGGATCAGGAAATCTATTGCAGATTTGTATGCC
>JAUVLE010000133.1 GCA_030595905.1 Candidatus Cloacimonadota bacterium
ATATCGGGGCTTACCTGCATGATCTCCAGACTGAAAGGTTCGCTTACTGCCTGTTCGGTTGCCAGTTCCGTATTAACTGTTAAAAGCAGGTTTTTCTGTTTATCGGTGTTAACATAGATATTTCCATCTTCACCCTGGAACACAGCGGTTATAGTTTGATTTGCAGGAATACGTTTGACCTTATCTTGTGAACTGAACCAGATATCCGTAAGGCAGGTATCGTCCCATTTACTACCCTTGTAAATATCTAATATCTCCAGGTGAATAACATAGCCGAAGTAACACTCGGCGGATATTTCCGATGTATATTTTTGCCTTTTCTCGAGTTCCGCCCGGTAGTCTTTTTCAAATAGCACCATTGTTTTTGCACTGAAGTTACTTAGCTTTTCCTGATCGAATGGGAATTTTATCTTTTGATATCCGTAAATATCCTTAAGATGGATGATATGCTGTTCATTGTATTTACGGCATTGTAAATTCAAACCGATCTGGGCAACATCGCCCGGCAGCATGAAAGTGACAAAGATCGTGAGCCTTGCAGTTTTGATTCGGTTGTTCTTTTCGTACAAAGATTCTGATTTTTGGTAACCGTTTTCGATGAAGATATTCTTTTTCAATTTCTTACCGATCGTAAAGTAGATCACCTCTCCAATGCCGTCACCCGACACCCCCTCTACCCAGGCAGTTGTGTTATCCCGGTCAAATAAATTAGCGGCATTGTATGGACCTATTCCCTCAAAAGGATTTTCTCCGTCCAGTTCGGAACTGGACAAATAATTAACCCAACTACCGTAAAGAAATAATTCCTGCCAGGATGAGGTTTCTGTTTCAGCAAATAATTCTTGTGTGATACAGAGCAGGGTAAAGAATAGTAAAAAGAGCAAAAGAAATGTAATCCGGTTCATAATTCATCTCCATTAATTTTTAAAGTGGCTTACGTACTTTATACGAGAGATTAACTCAATCCTTCTCGATCATTAATACGATCCTGTTCACCCAGAGCGCTTTTCTGTCAAAATTCTTCAGGAAGTTCTCAACCATAAATTCTCGATCGATAGAGATATGCTCATTGAAAACTTCTTCATCATTAATGTTTACGGTAACAGGATTTTTCAAGTTAACCATATCAGGATGAATATATATTGTTATTTCATCTACACGGGAAGTTTCTATTTCAAAGTGATTTCCCCAATATTTTACTTTAACAGCACCGGATGGAAGATCGTAGGAAAAAGCATCTTTGAACTCGACTTCGGGAAATTGACCGAATAATTTTACTTCTTTGTCTTCTCGAAGAATAGTTAATGAAACGGTATCTCCTCTTTTTTTGAAGGTTTTCAATTTACTCAGTTTCTCGATGTTCTCCACATCTTTTCCATCCATCTTAATTACAATGTCATCTATCTTTAAACTCATACTATCGGCAGTGGAAGCTTCGTTTACACCTCTTACTTTTACGCCTGTTCCTGCAAAGGTTTCATCATGATAAAACCCGAACTGAATGCGTTTGTTTTCCATTTTTATGTTGTATTCTTTCTGCCATTCTTTTGGTGATTCCAGGGTGTCGAGTACGGTTATTTCCAACCAGTCACAGCGGTTAAATTCAGGTGATGAATATTCCCAGTATTTCTCGCTTCCGAAAATATCACGGGCATGGTTCTTCATATCTTCTACCATAATTGGAATATCTTCTTCTGCATAATCGAATGAGTGTCCGATCTCCCAATATTCTTTGTACAGAAGATCGGCTTCCGCTTGCAGGGAAAGTTTCATTAGTTGTCTCATATCTGCAGAAGGATACAGCCCATCTTCATCTGTATTGACAGTTCGAAGGTGACGATTCTGTAAATTCGCAATATAAGCAGGTTTTCCGGTTACTCTGGAGCCAACAACAATGTTTCCATTAAGAGGGTAGAATGCTGCAAACAGGCTTGGATCGGTTAAAGCAAAATGAAAGGATGCTGAACCTCCATCGGAAAAACCGGTCATGTAGATATTATCATCATCGATGTTGTAGTTTTCCTTTAGATCTTTGATCTGGGTTTTAATATTTTCCATTCCCGCCAGCTCCCACCACATGGTGTATTGATTTCCCTGTGGGAAGAGAAAGAACCAGTTATTTGTAACTTCATCGGGGAACAGAGCAGTTATTTGGGGAACGTATTCCTTAAAATCTTCAATAAACTCTTTTCTTCCTACACCACCATGCAGGTAAACCAGCAATCGGGCAGGTTTGGTGTGATCATAATTTTGTGGAATATGAATAAAATAGGGAGCAATAAGTGTATCATTGATAGCATTTTCTTTTTGCAGGAAGATTCCGATGCTGTCAGGCTGTTCATATTCGTTCCAGTTGGAAATTAGAACATATAACGAATCATTTGAAATATTAATATTGTTTGCAAGAAGCTGAATATCCGCAGATATATCTGCGAATGATAAGAGAGATATACAGGATAAGATCAGTAGTAGAATGTATCTCATAATTTTTTCCTATTTATACCATTCAACTGTGATCTCTGAAATATCTTCCCTGCCGTTTATGGGAAAATTGAATTTCTGCAGAACTTTCAGGTATCTCTTTCTGGATTTTGCGGGTATTTCAATATAAGATATCTTGCTGGCAATTTCTTCGCCATCTTCTGAAAAAAGTCTTATGATCACGGATTTTTTCAGGTTCACCTTGGCGCGGTTCGCAGCCACGAAGGCTACATCTGCGCTTATCCTGGTAACTTCGGTTACTTCGATATCAGATATCTGCAAATTTTTTTCCGGTTCTTTCATCCAGCAATTCCGGGTTGCTATTCCCAGAATAACGGCAATCAGTAAAAAAAGCTTTACTGCCGTTGGTATGGGCCAGCGCTTCTTAATATCGATTCGATCAATACTCTTCATTTCTAACTCCTTCTTTATTACCACAAAGACACCCGTCTTCACTTCGTTACGCCGTGGCAGTCAAAGACACTAAGAATAAAGATGTTAATTTTCATTTGTGCTCTCTGCTTCCTCTTTCCTTTGAGTTTAAATCTTAATTATTTATAATCTTTCATAATTTATATTACACTACAAGATCATAATTAATGCTGTCTTTCTGACTTTTCTTTCTTGTTTATCTTTGGAAGAATCTCAGCATCGATGCGGTTGATATCCTTCTTTATAAGTTTCAGGAAGAATTTCTCCTGTTTTTTCCAGCTTCGGATAATCACTTTTCTATCAAAGACTTTCCGGTCATTTCTCTGGGTTTTTGGATGTTCATCAAATCCAAAATCGAAGGAGCGACATCTGCCAGAATTCCATCCTGGAGGCGTGACTTTTTCCCGGAATGAAGCGAAACCACAAAGGGCACCTTGTTCATGCTGTGTGCCGTAAAGATATTTCCGTTTTCATCCAGCATTTTTTCTGCATTCCCATGGTCTGCGATAAGAATAATGTCATATCCGTTTTCTTTTGCGGTTGGAATTATTCCTCCGACGCATTTATCAACTGCTTCCACAGCAGCTTTCGCAGCATCGAAAACACCTGTATGACCAACCATATCACAGTTTGCAAAATTGGTTATTATCAAATCATATTTTCTGCTTCGCAGTGCTTCGATCAATTTGTCTTTAACTTCAAATGCACTCATTTCCGGCTGTAGATCATAAGTAGGAATGCGCGGCGAATTTACCAGTATCCTGTCTTCATTTGCAAAAGGTTTTTCCGTGCCGCCATTAAAGAAAAAAGTTACATGAGCATATTTCTCGGTCTCGGCAAGACGTAACTGTTTAAGACCATTTCCGGAAATAACTTCCCCGAGAATATTTGTAAGTTTGGGAAGCCGAAAGGCAACTTCGACGTATGGATCGAATTTCGTATCATATTCATTAAAAGAAACATATTTAAGATTGCTGAATTTCTTTACGGGGAATTCATCAAAGTCCGGTATCATGATACTTCTGGTGAGCTGACGCATGCGGTCTGCCCGGAAGTTAAATGCAATCACAGCATCGTTGTTTTTTACGCAGGTTGCCGGTTTCCCATTTTCTATAATGACTTTAGGAATGATGAATTCATCTGTGATCTTCTCACCGTAACTTTTGCGGATAGCTTCTACCGGATCGGTGAATTCTTCACCTTTGCCAAATACAATTGCTTTGTAGGCTTTTTCTATTCTTTCCCAGCGGTTATCACGATCCATAGCATAATATCTGCCGGAAACGGTTGCCACTTTCCCGATGCCGATCTCATTGGATATTTGCAGGAATTGCTGCATGAAATCTATTCCGGAATGGGGAAGAGTATCCCTGCCATCCATGAATGCGTGGAAATAAACCTGCCTGACCTTTTTCTGTTTACAAAGCTCCAATAATGCACGGATATGATTTATATTGCTGTGAACATTTCCATTGGAAAGGAGACCGAAAAGATGAAGATCGCTGTTATTTTTTTTTATATGTTCAACAGCATTTAGAAGAGCTTTATTTGAAAAGAAGGAATTATCCTGTATTTCTTTCATTATCGATGTATTGACCTGATAAACTATCCGTCCTGCACCAATATTCAGATGACCAACTTCAGAATTTCCCATATCGCCTTCCAGAAGCCCCACGGCTAAACCTGATGCTTCCAACCTGCTTTCCGGATTTTCTTCTCTGAATCTATCAAGATTGGGAGTTTCGGCAGCAGCGATTGCATTTCCATATTCGGATTCGTTTATCCCGTATCCGTCCAAAATTAAAAGTAAAACTTTATTTTTCATTGTAACCTCAACAATTTTCCAAGAAGGAATTTAATCAATCATTTTTTTGTGTTTATGAATGTCAAGAGAAGAAAGGAAAATCAGGCATTCCCCCGATAAAATATCAAATTCATTGTATTCTTTTTTATTATTATTTTCATATTAGTGTATGGGTTTTCAGGATCGAGAGAAAATGTATTAACCTTGAAGTGATCAATTAAAACCCTGAAAATGCTTCTTTCAAATTGACTTCTTGCTTAGTACTTTCAGGGTTGATAATCTAATATCTTAAATACTAACCTTGAAAGGGTCAATCTGAAAGATATTAATCGAAAGAGACCTTTTCAAGGTTTCTTCCACAATTAACAAATTTACTAATATGTATGATCTCTTTGCTTGACACTATAAAAGGAATAGAGAATTTAACTTTCATGAAAATGGGAGAAAGAATGTTGAAAGTAGGAATTGCAGGTGTAGGTCAATTTGGACAGAATCATGCGCGGATATTGAGCCGGAGCAATAAATGTGAATTCGTTGGAATACATGATAAAAATAAGAAAAGAGCTCTGGAAATAGCCGGCAAGATCGATGCAAAAGTTTTTCCCGATTTTGATTCACTTCTAAATGAATGCGATGCCCTGGTGATAGTGGTAACCACTATTTCTCATTATGAACTTGCCAAGAAAGCCCTGGAAAAAGGAATCCATGTTTTCATAGAAAAGCCTATAACTTCCGACCTGTGGCAAGCGGAAGAACTTATAAAAATTGCCGACGAAAAGAACCTGAAAATTCAGGTGGGACACATCGAGCGGTTCAATCCTGTGGTGATGGAGGTCGAAGATAAAATAAAAGATCCTATCTTTATCGAATGCCACCGGATCGCACCATTCACACCTCGTGGAAGTGATGTTCCTGTTGTTCTGGAACTGATGATACATGATATCGATCTGATACTGGCTTTTGTAAAAAGCGATGTTACATATATCAGTGCCAGTGGTGCAGGTGTAATGACCAAAAGCATCGATATCGCAAATGCTCGTATCGAATTTGAGAATGGAACTGTAGCAAATGTGACTGCCAGCCGGATTTCCTTGAAGAGGTCACGCAAATTCAGATTCTTCCAGAAGGATGCTTATTTTTCGATGGATTTCCAGAATAAGAAAGTAACCTTCATAAAAAAATCTAAGAACCTTTATAAAATTCTTCCAAAAATAATGATGGGAAAATATGAAGGAATAGATACAAAAGACGTTGTGGATATTATGGAGGTGGATGCTTCCAATCGCAAAAAAGATGCTCTGACATACGAGTTAGAATCATTTGTTCATGCGGTTGAAGCAGATATAAATCCAATCGTTGACGGCAAGGCTGGAACGAGGGCGCTCAAGGTTGCTCTTGAAATTGTGAAGAAGATAAATAAGAAGTAGAATCCTTTGCAGTAAACTTTTGCTTGGATAAGTATAAATAGAATTATCAGGAGATAAAGTGAAAACAATAGAAATAAAAGATATAAAAGAACATTTGGGAAAAGAAGTCAAACTGCGTGGCTGGGTGCGTAACTACCGCAAGGCAAGCAGTAAACTTCGTTTTGTGATCTTTCGGGATGGAACAGGTGATATCCAGGCTGTAGCTTTCAAATCGGATATGGGTGAAGACAATTTTGAAAAAGTAAAAAAACTTACGATCGAATCATCTGTAGAATTAATAGGAATCCCCGGCAAACATCCTCAGAAAGAAGGCGTTTTTGAATTTCACATCAAGGTCGTAAATATCATCGGTATTGCTGTGGATTATCCAATAGGGAAGAAGGAGCACGGACCCGATTTCCTGCTTTCTCAACGTCATCTGTGGCTTCGTTCCCGCAGGCAGAATGCGATAATGAAGATACGTCACACCGTATATTTTGCTATCTGCGAATATTTAAACGATAAAGGTTTTTACAGGTTCGATTCCCCGATACTCACTCCCAATGCCAGTGAAGGGACAACAACGCTTTTTGAAGTTCCATATTTTGAAGAAGGAAATGCTTATCTTTCTCAATCCGGGCAGCTTTATCTTGAAGCAGGAATTATGAGTCTGGGCAAGGTTTACGATTTCGGTCCGGTATTCCGTGCAGAAAAATCTAAAACACGTAAACATCTTACCGAGTTCTGGATGATGGATGCGGAAGCTGCTTTTGTGAAACATGAAGAAAATATGAAGATACAGGAAGAACTGATCCGATTTATAATTCACTCTGTTATCAATAGAAATGCAAAAGAACTTGAAATTCTGGAAAGAGATATTGAGAAACTGAAAAAAGCAGATGCTCCATTTAAGATAATGACACATCGGCAGGTCATCGATATGCTGAAAGACAAGGGTGTGAATATCGATTATAAAGATGATTTCGGTGCAGCGGAAGAAGAAATGATAACTGAAGATTCTGAAGTTCCGATCTTCGTAGATAGATGGCCAAAAGATATTAAATCGTTCTACATGAAGCGTGATCCGGAAAATCCCGACCTGGTGCTGGGTGCCGATCTAATTGCACCGGAAGGATTCGGTGAGATCATCGGTGGTTCGCAGCGTGAAGATGACCACGATATTCTTCTAGAAAGAATTAAGAAAGAAGGTTATGACCTGAAAGATTACCAGTGGTTCCTGGACTTGAGAAAATATGGCTCGGTGCCGCACAGCGGCTTTGGTGTTGGACTTGAACGTCTGATCCAGTGGATGAGCGGCGTACGTCATATCCGCGAAGTAATCCCATTCCCGAGATTAATAAACAGGATATATCCGTAAGTTAGCAGTTAGAAATTAGCAGTTAGCACCTTGCGAAGGTTTTAGGATTTCTTGCAGAAAACGACCTTCGCAAGGTTTTATTTCAACAGCATACATTTCTTAACAGCTTTAGTTTTGCCGTTTACATTCAATTTATAGAAATAAATTCCTGAAGAAAACGGTTTATTGTTTCCGTCTGTTCAATACTTTTATTAACGAATTCTGATGTACGAGCTTTATGAAAACCTTTTACTATTCAATTACGCTGTAATAATTTTACTAACTGTCGAACCTGACGATCAGAAAATATCGGCTTAAAATAAGTAATGTAATTACAGATATCATTTAATGATAGTATTTTCACAAATTGGTACTCTTGATTTGGTTTTGAATTAATCATTAGAATAATACTTCGTATAGATATTTTACTTGAACCCCAATTATAATTGAATGAAGTGATATTTTCATACTTTATAGCATTGTTTAAATAACTAAACAAAGCATAGTTTGTTCTCTCAATCTGCTCAACTGGAGAATGAAACTCATGATTCTCAATAGAATCTTTACTCCAATT
>JAUVLE010000302.1 GCA_030595905.1 Candidatus Cloacimonadota bacterium
GATCATTCTTTTGGCATTGCCATGCTGGCTTTGTTGCTTTGTCCTGATAATCTCGATAAATTGAAAGTGTTGGAAATCGCATTATTGCACGAAACGGGGGAAAGCATCATCGGTGATTTGACACCGGCAAATAATTTTACAGACGAGGAAAAAAGCAGGATGGAATTGGAAGCTGTAGAAGACATTCTAAGAAAACTCCCCGAGGGAAAACGATTGATCGGACTGTGGAAAGAATTTGAATTTGAAACTTCGGAAGAAGGTAAATTCGTTAGGCAATTAGACAAATTGGAAATGTGTTTACAGGCAGAAGTTTTCGACAAACTCAGCAATAATGATGCAGCAGCGTTGATCAAATCCGCTCATCAAAAAGTAACGGATGAAAATTTAAAAATTTTTTTACCGGATATATGAGATTAGCAGTTATAGGCAGTAAAGAATTCCACGATCATCAAAAGCTGAAATCCATTTTGGATACTTATTCGGGAATTACGGCAATTGTGAGCGGAGAAGCAGCAGGAACGGATTCATTGGCAGCTCGATATGCAAAAGAATACAATATCAAACTTTTAGAATTTCCGCCGGATTATGTAAAATATGGTGCTGAAGCTAAACATGTCAGAGATCGCCTGATCGTAGAAAATTGCGATCAGCTTATCGCCTTTTGGGATGGAAAATGTGAAGGAACAAAATACACAATGAGTTATGCAAAGCAGCTTAAAAAACCGATTAAGATAATTCAGGTTATAGTTAATAAATGAAAAATATAATAATAGGTATTCACGGTTTAAGGAATAAACCACCCAAAGAACTTTTGGAAAAATGGTGGAAAAAATCCATTCTCGATGGACTTAATAATATTGGTTATCATAATACTGATTTCCAATTTGAATTGGTTTATTGGGCAGATCTTGAATATTCCAAACCACTCGATCCTGAGATTTTAGACACCAAGGATTCTCTTTATATTGAACACCCTTATGTTCCAATACATAATATCGAGCATTCTGAGAAAGAGCCGAAAATCAAACAGAAGATCCTCGATAAAATTGAAGTAGGGTTAGATAAAATATTCCTGCATGAAGGGAAAATCGGTGGAATTGAAAAGATTGTTGATTCAACGATAAAGCGAATGTTCCAAGATCTCGATGCTTATTATAGCGGCTACTGTAAAAATGATAAAGGACAAATTGCCCGATATGCATTCAGGAAAAGATTGCTTGATATTCTACAAAAGCATAAACAAAAAAGGATAATGATCATTGGGCACTCCATGGGCTCTGTCATTGCTTACGATACATTAATTCAATATGTTCCCAAACTGAAAATAGATATATTTATTACGATTGGCTCACCGCTCGGTTTTCCGCTTATTATTAAGAAGATACTAACCGAACAGCACAAAGAAATAAACCTTAAAGCCAAACTTCCGACTCCGGGAAATATAACCTCTGCATGGTATAATTTTTCCGACCTGCATGACAAAATTACTCTGGATTATGATCTTTCTGACGACTATTCTTCCAACCTGCTTAATATCAAACCGATTGATATTATCGTCAATAATACTTATGAATATAATGGACAAAAAAATCCGCATAAGGTTTATGGTTATTTGCAAAAGAGAGAAGTTGCAAAAATTATAAGTGAATTTCTATCTAAACGGACATCAATCTTTGCAGGGTTCTTTGCAAGATTCTTAAAGAGGTTCAAATTATGAGAATCAGGATATTTTCATTATTGCTAATGGTGATGATGTTTGCATCGCTTTTTGCTCAAACTGAAGAAATAGACAGTCTGAAAATAGTTGTGGAAAAAGCAACAGGCACCGGGAAAGTAGATGCCATGAACCAGTTATCAAAAACTTTCTGGTTGGAATATCCTGAACTTTCCATCGAAAATGGAAGTAAGGCATTGATTCTTTCCCGTAAAATAAAATACAAAAAGGGTGAAGCCAAAGCGATAAATAATATTGGAGGAGCTTATTATTATCTTAATGATTTTGCTACTGCTGTAGAACATTTTGTACAATCCTTGGAACTGCGAAAAAAAATTGGTGATAAAAAAGATATAATTATCGCATTAAATAATCTAGGAATAGTACAAGAAAGTTTAAACAATTATGAACAAGCACTCGAATATTATATTGAATCGATGAAGATTGAATCTGAAATTGGTAATAAAAATGGTATCGCAGGCTCGTTAAATAATATTGGTATGGTTTATGAAAATCTCTCTGATTACAATAAGGCATTGGAATATTTCCGTAGATCGGAACAGATCTACCAGGAGATAGAAAATAAATACGGTCAGGCACTTACGCTTTCTAATATCGGCTTGATCTTCGGTAATCTTACAAATTACGATAAAGCGATAGAATATCACTTGCGAGCACTTAAAATTCGTGAAGAAACCGAAGATAAAATCGGTATCGCTCAAACTTTAGGAAATATTGGTATGATCTATGATGATATTAGTGAACGCGAAAAAGCTTTGGATTATTATCACAGATCACTTAAAATGGAAGAAGAACTTGGTAATCTGTTTGGAATTGCTGGAAAACTTAATAATATAGGCATCATTTATGATGATATGAAACAATATGATATAGCACTTAAATATTATATTGATTCACATGATATTTATAAAGAAATTTCCTATCAGAACGGAGTAGCCGATGCTTCCAATAATATTGGAGTAGCT
>JAUVLE010000135.1 GCA_030595905.1 Candidatus Cloacimonadota bacterium
AGCGTTGCAGCCAGATTTGCAGCACAAAATGGTGCATCCGTTCTAATGCTGGAACGTGACCGTGAACCGGGTATTCCCGTGCGTTGTGCCGAGGGTGTTTCTCACAATGGTATAGCTCCGTTCATTGATATCGATGAACGGTGGATCGCTTCCCGGATAGACATCGCAAAACTACATGCCCCGAATGGTGAAACAGCCAAAATGTATAATAATGGCTTAGGTTACGTTTTAGAACGAAGGATCTTCGATACGGCTCTTTGCGAGCTTGCTGCTAAATATGGTGCACAGCTAATCACTAAAGCAGACGCTCTCGACCTCATAAAAGAAAACGATAAAATAACCGGTGTAAAATACCGCTATATGGGTAAAACCCGGGAAGTTAAATGTGATATTGTTATTGGTGCGGATGGTGTGGAATCCCGCGTGGGAAGATGGGCAGGAATAAAAACTGCCGTCCGTCTTGAAGACATAGATACTTGCATACAATATTCACTGACAGATATTGATATTGAAGAAAAAACATGTGAATTTTATTTTGGGAACAAAGTCTCTCCCGGCGGATATGTGTGGATATTTCCAAAATCCGATCGTACTGCAAATGTGGGGATAGGACTTTCCGGACATCTTTCGCACAACAAGGGTCCAAAAGAATATCTCGATGAATTTGTGGAAAAACGCTTTCCCGATGCAAAGATAACTTACACTGTTTATGGCGGCGTTCCCACGTCTGCCACACTCAAAGAAATCGTTCGTGATAACATGATGCTGGTTGGTGATGCTGCCCGGCAGGTTAACCCGATAACAGGTGGTGGTGTGGTACAGGGAATGATTGCGGGAAGTATAGCAGGAAAGGTTGCTGCAGATGCGATCAGGGAAAAAAGATTCGATGCTAAATTCCTGAAAAAATACAGCAGTGAATGGGAAAAAAGACTTGGAAAAACTCAGAGGACAATGTTTACGATGAAAGAGAAATTTCTTACGATGAGCGATGAAAGATTTAACAATATCGTAAGTTTCTGCCAGAAAATTCCCAAAGATAAATTCGGTTTAAAGGTGCTTTTTACGGAAGCGGTCAAAGGAGATCCAAAACTCATGGTAGATGTGGCAAAAGCATTTGTAATGAGTAAATTGAAAAGGAAATGAATCCAAAACAGAAAAAGGAAATCTTCCGGAAGACAATACATGTAAGTTCGATCCTGCTTCCATTGTCGTATCGATATATTTTTCTAAACAACCGCAAGCTTGCGTTCCTGGTTTTGATCCCACTCACACTTATCGCATTAACAATAGAAGTTTTCAGGTTAGAGCATAAAACATTTAGAAAAATATTTTATAATATTTTTGGGCTAATGCTCCGAAAACACGAGATAAATAATTTTACAGGTGCAACATATTTGATGATCTCTGCCGTGATATGTATCGCTGTGTTCCCCGCAGATATAGCTTTTGTGGCTATTTCGTTCCTCGCTATCGGCGATACGCTTGCTGCACTTATTGGAATTCCCTTTGGAAAAAGAAAACTTCTGGAAACTCATAAAAGTCTGGAAGGAAGTATTGCCTGTTTTACGGGAACTTTTGTGTTTGCATTATTTTTTTTGAATCCGATTGTGTCCATGGTGGGAGCTTTTACTGCAACGATTGCCGAATTTTCCAAAATACCCATGGATGATAATATTAAAATACCCATTTCTTCCGGTTTGGCGATGTCTTTTGTGAATATGTTTTTTTAATAAGTTAGGGTTCTGCATAATTAGGCAAAATTTCAAAAACCGGTAAACCGGTTGAAATTTTGATACGTGTGTTTGCTTATACCCACAACTGAAGAGGCTGTGTGAAAACAGTATCCCGACACTCCGTGGCGGAAAAATGAACTCGAAATATTGCTTAAGATTAACAAACTCAAGTTTAGGAAACTAATTTGAGTTACAAAAATCAACGAAATTTTCGTTTTCACACAGGCTGTGAAGTTGTGGGTTAATTCAATACGGATTATAGCATTTCCGGCAGCTGCCGGATTAACTGTGGGTTGAGATGAAACTCAACTCGCCAGAAACTACTTTAGTGGTTTAATATGAATTGTGCAGAACCCTGGAAAAGCTTAAAAGTAAAAGAGGAATAAATTAACAAATAATTTGGTATTATAAACGCAAAGAATTGAATTCCTTGACTCTAAACCTACTCTCAAAAATATATAATGCAAAAAAATGAAAGGGACCAAAATATGAAATTTGTTATAGCATTAATTTTAATTTTTAGCTTTACTTTGCTGTTTGCAGCAGAATTTGAAATAACTTCCAAAATTAAAGAAAATCCCGCTCATCATGGTTTGCAGATGTTAGATGACGAATACAAATACGACAACAATGGTGATCTTTGCGCATTACTTATTGTGCGCTGCGGAGTGAAGGATATTAATTTTTCCAACACCGCCAGCAAAGTAGCACAAATTGATAAACAAGGCGAATATTATATTACAATGAAAAAAGGTGCTCGCTACATCGTTCTAAAAAAAGACGGTTTCGGCAGCTATAAAGAACAATTTGGTTTAGTAATGAAAAGCGGCTCTGTGTACGAAATGAGTGCTGATGAAAAATTTAAACAAGTTTCTCAAATTCCAATAATGGTAACTACCGATCCTTCCGGTGCAGAGATTTTTATTGATAATGTTTCCAAAGGAAGAACTTCTGATGGAAAGCTGAGTTGTACAACTAAAGAAGGCAAACAGACTATTAAGGTTGAATTTGACGGTTTTGAAACAATTGAAGAAACTGCTAATATTAAAATTGGTAACCAAAGTTTTGATTATGAACTTGTGGAAGCAATGGATGCAACAATTAGTATTAAAAGTAATCCTTCCGGTGCAGATGTTTGGATAAAAGAAATTAAACTTGGTAAAACACCGGTAAATACTTTCTTCCCAGCCGGTACTTACACCATAAAACTGGAAAAAGAAAATTATGAAACTATCAATGAGCAGATAACTATTACAGATCCGACTGATAAAACTTTTTCTTTAACCGATATTCGAGCTAACCTTACAGTAAAAACTAATAAGAACGCCACGATAACATTTAATGGGAAAGAATATATTGGAGGAATAGATAAACTTGTGCTGCTTCCACAAACAATAAATTTTAGAATTGAACAGAATTTATGTGAATCTATTACCCAAACTTATACTCTGAAAAAGGGAGAAAAAAAAGTTTTTGAGTTGTACCCTGAAAATATTGGAGCAACTCTCACCGTAAAAACCCACAAAAATGCAACAGTTTATATAAACAACGACAGTGGACACAAAGGCGGAGTAACCAATATGAAACTTTCTCCGCAAATGGTAAATATTTCAGTTGAGATGCCCAAAGCTGAAACCATTAAAAAATCCGTTCTATTAGATAAAAAAGTAAATGTAATCAAAGAGTATTATCCTGAGGTGCAAACAGGAATTGTGATGGTAAATGTAATTCCAGCAGATGCAGAAGTTTTACTTACCGGAGATGGTGGAGAACGCTACAATTCTAAAGGAAAAGCAACCTTCCGTGATGTACCGGTGGGTTCTTATGAACTAACCGTAAACGCAGATGACTACAAAACCCACACAGAAACATTTAGAGTAAATTCCGATAAAACAACCAGAAAACAAGTAATGCTGGAAGAAGGTAGCGATGTACCGGATAGTTTTGTTTTCGTGCATGGTGGAACTTTCCAAATGGGCAGCAATGATGGTGATAGCGATGAAAAGCCAATCCATTCCGTGACTGTGAGTGATTTTTATATTGGAAAATATGAAGTAACCCAGAAAGAATGGAAAGAAATAATGGGCAGTAATCCTTCCAATTGGAAAGGTAATAACCTGCCGGTCGAAAAAGTAAGCTGGTATGATGCAGTGGAATTTTGTAATAAGAAAAGCAAAGCAGAAGGTCTCACACCTTGTTACACCGGAAGTGGGAAAAACACAAAATGTAACTTTTCTGCAAATGGTTATCGCTTACCGACTGAAGCCGAATGGGAATATGCTGCGGGAGGTGGTTCCGGCAGCCGTACAAAATGGGCGGGAACCAATAGTGAAAGCAGTCTAAGCAATTATGCTTGGTTTTCCTCAAACAGTGGTTCCAAAACACATTCTGTTGGCGGAAAGAAAGCAAATGAACTCGGTATTTATGATATGAGCGGTAATGTGTGGGAATGGTGTAATGATTGGTATGATGAGAACTATTATAGTAAAAGTCCAAAGAATAATCCACAAGGCGCAAGTTCCGGTGAGCGCTCCGTTTTGCGTGGTGGTTCTTGGCACTACTATGTTAATCGTTGTCGTGTTGCAGATCGCTATAGGAACCTTCGCGTTTACAGCGACTCCGATTACGGGTTTCGTTTCGTCAGGTCTCCATAGATTATACTATGTTCTTTTACGCTTTTACCCTTTTGCTTCTTTTTTGGAGTAAGGTCCCGATAAATCGGGATTGCCAAAATTCGCTTTACGAAATGGAATTGATAGATTTCTTACGGAGTTTTTTTGGTGTCGTTGCGCATTTGTTTCCTATGCGTGAACGCATAGGCTATTTTGCGGTTGATGGCAATATCACAGCCGTTTACGGCGTATGGGAAACTTGTCCTATGCACCGAAGGTGTCATGGGATAAGTTGAACGCAGGTTTGGTATCGACTTAACACATGATTCTTCCGGCTTCATATATTACACCGCGACAGGTCATTATGTGCCAAGTAATAGGTTTAGGGGAAATTTAAAATGGATAGAACAATTGCAATTTTTGAAAAAT
Source organism: Candidatus Cloacimonadota bacterium (assembly GCA_030595905.1). GTDB lineage: Bacteria > Cloacimonadota > Cloacimonadia > Cloacimonadales > TCS61 > JACNIV01. Next base: position 4,775 of record JAUVLE010000135.1, read on the forward strand.
TCAAGATCAGAAGAATTTATGATGATGAAACTGAAACCTGGTATTTTTCCATTATCGATATTCTACAGGCATTGCTTGAGCAAAACGAGTATCAAAAAGCTCGAAAGTATTGGAATAAATTAAAACAGCGTTTGAAAAAAGAAGGAAATAAGACGGTGACAAATTGTCACCAACTGAAACTTAAAGCTGCTGATGGTAAAAGATATAAAACTGATGTAGCTGATCCTGAAACTCTTTTGCGTTTGATTCAATCTGTTCCCAGTCCCAAAGCTGAACCAATAAAATTATGGTTGGCAAAAGTTGGTTATGAAAGATTTCAAGATATGTCGGATCCGGTAAGATCAGTGGACAGAGCTCGTGAATATTGGCAAGAGCACGGTCGGAGTAATAAGTGGATTCAACAAAGAATGATGGGACAGGAAACGAGAAATAAACTTACCGATTATTGGAAAGATCATCAAATTGAAGAAAGCAGAGAATATGCAATACTTACAAATATCATTCATAAAGAATGGTCTGGAGTTACTGTAAAAAGCCATAAAAATCTAAAAAAATTAAAATCACAAAACCTTCGTGATCATATGAGTGAAGCAGAACTTATTTTTACAGCACTTGCAGAACTTTCGACAAGACAGATAGCCGAAAGCATAGAAGCAACAGGAATGCCGGAAAATAAAAAAGCTGCCAAAAAAGGTGGAAATGTTGCCAAGAAAGCCAGAATCGATCTTGAACATAAGACAGGAAATAAAGTAATAACAGGTGAAAATTATCTTCCACAAAATGAAATAAAAAAAATATCAGACAAGGACAATAAAGCGAGAGAGCTATGAAAAAGCAAATTATAATTATACTTTTATCATTTTTAGCATTATCAATAAATGCAATAACCGCAAATCAATTACAGCAAATGCATAATAGCGGAGAATTAATTGTTGGTAAAGGAACAGCCAATACAGAAATGGAAGCCGATAAACTTGCATTGCAAGACCTTGCTTCGTAGATCATCGTCGTTTACGGCGTATGGGAAACTTGTCCTATGCACCGCAGGTGTTATGGGATAAGTTGAACGCAGAACACCGTGTGCATATTGGGTGATGCATTTTAATTATACGTCTAACCCGGTTGAATAAAAAAGAGATTCCACCACAGTTGAACATCATTCAATTCAACGTGACAGGCAGGTTAAAAAGGCGCAGGCTATTTGTGTGTGAGGGTTGACATTTTTCCTATGCGTAAACGCATAGGCCATTGATGGATAATCCCAAAAATAGGAAGTTGTTAGTAAAACATCGGATTGTCCGCAGGTCATCCGATTGTTTAAGAAAGAAAAATGTTTCAACATTCCGAAGAGTCCCGAAAGTTTTCGGGACACATTCGGAAGTTTTAAGGGGAGAAAAAATGGAAAATGAAAAATTAATAAAATACTGGATTGATTCTGCAGAAATTGACCGAAGGGCGATGAAGCATCTTTTTGAAAAAGAAGATTTTCATTGGTCGCTTTTTATGGGTCATCTCGTTGTTGAAAAATTATTGAAAGCTTTATACATCAAAGAAAATAAAGAACAACCACCTTTTATTCACAATCTTTCAAGAATATTACAAAAGACAAAAATAGAGATGTCCGAAAGTCAATTAGACATTCTTGATACAATTACAACTTTTAATATCAGAGCAAGATATGACGACTATAAACAATTGTTTTACAAAAAATGCACACCGAAATATACTGCAACTTGGATCAAGAATATTGAGGAGATGATATTATGGCTCAAAGAGAAATTATAGATATAGCAAAAAAATATCTCGATTTTTTGAAAGAAGAGAAATTCCAAATTTCCAAAGCCTATCTTTTTGGTTCTTACGCAAAAGGAACAAATAAACCGGAGAGCGATATTGATATTGCATTTATCTTCAATGAACTTAAAGATGAAATTGATATGCAGATCAAACTTATGAAACTCAGAAGAAAATTTGACCTGAGAATTGAACCTCATCCTTTTGAGAAAAAAGATCTGGAAGATGAAAATCCCTTTTTACAAGAGATTTTACAAACAGGGATATTGATTTGAAAACATCGGAATGTTCCCGATTTATCGGGATCTTCCGATTGTTTGGAATGAAAAATAGCCCAGTCGTTTACGGCTGGGAAATGAATTATCCAATATACAATACGCCGTTTACGGCGTTACTTACGGAGTTTTTTGGTGTTGTTGCGCATTTGTTTCCTATGCGTGAACGCATAGGCTATTTTACGGTTGGTAGATGTGTTTGATAACGGCGTGAACGCCGTGTGGGTGCGTTTTGGTACGCTTTAATCCTACGCCTACCCCGGTGGAATAAAAAAAGAGATCCCACAGGTTAAAAAGGCGTAGGCTATTTGTGGAAATGTTTCAAAAGGGAAACTTGTCCTATGCACCGAAGGTGTTATGGGATAAGTTGACACTGGTTCAAAATCTTGGGATAGGTTGGATTATTGGTGAAAGAACGACTTAGCACAAGACCTTCAGCTTGTGCCAAGTCTTAAAAAAAAAGGAGCATTATGAAAAAACAAATTGCAATTTTTATTTTATCATTTTTAATATTATCATTAAACGCAATAACCGTAAATCAACTGAAGCAAATGCAAAACAGCAGAGAATTAATTGTAGGTAAAGGAACAGCAAAAACAGAAATGGAAGCTGATAAACTTGCATTACAAGACCTTGCTTCTCAAATAATTGTAGATGTAAAAAGCAGTTTTATCAGCATTGCCAAAGAAGATAACTTTAATGTTGATGAATATTGTGAAAGCGTTGTAAAAACGTTTTCCGATATTCAACTCAGCAATGCTAACAAATTTACTGATCCAGCTTCGACAAATAATAACAAAATTGTTTATCGTTATATAACACCCAAAGATAAGAACAGAATATTTACAGAGCGTAAAACCCAAATTTTATCTCTCGTTACCGAAGGTGAAATTGCAGAATCAGAAAATAATGCAGTCGATGCGATCAGAAATTATTATTGGGCTTTGATGCTGCTTAAAACTCATCCCGAGCATAAAACAATTACCTATTATTTCAATAACAAAGAACGTGTTTTGAATACTGCTCTTATAAATCAAATAGAGAAAATCCTTTCCGATATTAGAATTGAGATCACTTCCAAAACCAACTCAAAAGATTCCAATTGTTTTGATATTGTTTTGTCAGCTTCTTATAAAGGGATTCCAGCAGACGGTTTATTGATAAAATATAATGATG
>JAUVLE010000201.1 GCA_030595905.1 Candidatus Cloacimonadota bacterium
AGTCAAGATGTTTTTGAGGAATATAACTTATTTTATATTAATAAGTTATGAAATGTGAAAAAGGCTTTATAAATGAATATGAAAGGAGGTAATAATGAATAAATCGGATCTGGTCGTACTTGGATTTTTGAATAGAAAAACGATGTACGGTTATGAAATTATCCAATTCACAAAAATGAAAGGACTCGATGTGTGGGCTGGAATAAAAATGCCTTCTATATATAAAGCTTTGCAGCGGTTGGAAATAAAAAAGTATATTTCCGGCAAACAAATAGCAGAAGGAAATAATCCACCTCGAAAAGTATTTACTATTTCAAAAACAGGGACACAACATTTTCGTGAGATTATAAAATTCTTTCTGGAGTCTAAAGGTAAACAGAATGCTGATTTCTGGATGGCTATTTCTTTTATGGGAAATGGAATCAGTAAAGAATTATTTCTTCAACTCTTAAATAAACGAATAGATAAAATATCAACTCATATAAAACATCACAAAGAACATTGTAATATTCCTGAAAATGAATTAAAGAACATTCCTTTTTATATTCATATATTAATGGAAATGGGTGAAGATATGAACAAAATAGAAAAAAGAAATCTGATAAAATTGAAAAATGCAATTCTGAAACCTGAAAATGAATTTGTATTTCTGGATAGTGAAACATAATATATAAAAGAATAATTAGCCGCGTAGTTCACCAAGAAACACGAAGAAAAAGACTTAGTGTAATTTCGTGTTCTTAGCGGCAAAAAGGAGGAACTTTGAAAAAAATTAGTTTAACTATAATTACTATCGCAATTTGTTTTACTTTAAATTCTGAAATTCTTACTTTGAAAAATGCGAAAGAAATCACTTTAGAAAATAATCCTGAATATCTATCAAAAAAATATGCTTTTGAATCTGCAAAATGGGAAGAGATAAATTCGTTATCCGGTTTACTGCCTTCTGCCAGTTTAACAGGTTCTCAAATTCAAATGAATCCCGGAATGCCGACTATGTTAAATCCAATTCCTGATGATGAAAAGAACACACGTTCTTATGGATACTCTATTAATCAACCGTTATTTCTCGGGGGGAAACTCTGGTTTGGTTATAGAATTTCCCGCGATGCAAAACTTATGTCGGAATATGCACTTGAAGAACAAAAACTGAAAACCATTTCCGCAGTTGAAGAAAAATATTTCAATCTTTTGGAAGCTGATAAAATTTTGGAAATTTCCAAAGAACAACTTCATTCTGCCGGATTAAATTTGGAAATCGCTGAAATAAGATATAAAATGGGAACGCTTTCCAATGTCGATCTTCTAAAAATCCAATCCGATAAAGCTGCCAAAGAAACCGAACTGATCCAATCCGAAACTCTGTATGCGATGAGCTATTCCGGTCTTAAAAATTATTTACAATACAGTAATGATTTTGAAATAGAAAATTTCGATACAACCATTTATAATGAACTGATTACAAACCTGAACACATTTGATAAAAAACAGATCGATGATATTATGAATGAATGCTTTCTGATTTCATTAAACGAGAATTATTCTATTAAAACTCTGAAAGAAACAAAAAATATGGCAAAGAAAAGTGTATCGATGGCAGCAGGAAATTTTCTGCCAACATTGAATTTGAGTTACAGCCAAACCTGGAACAAATCGTGGAATCAAGACCAGAATGAATCGGATTCCAATTATGATGATTCTAAACAATTAGCATTAACTGCTTCTATCCCGATTTTTCCTATTGCGGATAATTTTGCTGACTATAAAAAAGCAAAATATGAAAAGAGAAAAACCGATGAGGATTATAAATCTGCAGAAAGTGGTATTAAACTGGATTTGGAGAGTTCTGTCTTGAACCTGATAAGTTCTGCAAAACAGGTGAAAGCTTCCGAATTAACTTTGAATTTTACAACTAAATTACATTCTCAAATGGAAGAAAGATTCAAAAACGGAATGGTTTCAACTAGCGAAATGCTCGATTCGGAAGTAATGCTGAAAGGTGCAAAAATGTCTAATATTCAAAGTTCATTCTCATTCATAAAAGCTAAATCTAAATTAATGCTGCTTTTGGGAATGGAAGAAGAAAAAGAATTGATAAAGTTATTGAGCCACTAAGAACACGAAGGAAAAGAATTAATGGAAAAAATAACCTTGAAAACGGTTTGCCGACAGAGGAATTCTTTCAAATGAACCTTTTCAACGGTTGGATGCGAGATGTTGGAAAACCATTTATCTCATTCCCAAGTTTTTTTTGGGACTTTGGAACAAGAACAGATTATTTTGGTTGTTTTCACTTAGCGTTTCTTATTGCTCTTAGCGTCTTAAAAAAAAATAAAAAACCGTCCGCCTTCTCCGGCAACTGCCGGATACGGCGTGACAAGGAGAATAAAATGAAAATAAAATATTTGCTGATAACCTTAATTGTGTTCTCAATAATGATAGGTTGTGGAGAAAAAACTGAAGAAAAACCGGATCTTTCCAAAAAAGGAAAAAACAATGTCGAAAAGAATATTCCTGTTATGGTGGAAAAAATTCAACCCAAAAATTTGGAACAATTCATAAAAGTAACCGGCAAATTAGAAGGCTGGACAGATATCGTGATGACCTCTGAAACCAGTGGAAAAATTATCGAAATTAAAAAGCGTCTTGGAGACCGTGTTGCAAAAGGTGAAGAAATCGGCAGGATAGATAACAGAGATTATGAGATCCAGTTAAAACAATCCGAAGCATCGGTTCTGGCGGCAGAAGCATCTTATGAATCTGCAGAATTGCAAATGCAGGCTTCTGAAAATCTGTTTAAGCAAAACAGCATTTCACAGGTGGAATATTCCCAAAGTAAAAGTGCTTATAAAAATGCTCTTGCCGGTTTGAACGGAGCACAAGCAGGTCTAGAAAAAGCACAAAAGGCTTACGATAATTCCCGTTTCATTGCTCCTGTTTCCGGATTCATTACGGATATTTCTATTGAGATCGGGCAGACAATTTCTTTTGGACAACCGGTTTGCAGTATAGTTGATTCCAAAAAAATGATAATTAAAACCGGCGTGGGTGAAAAGGAAGTTCAGAAACTACAGAAAGGTCAACAGGTGACAATTTCCAATGATGGAAAGAGAGATATTTTTTACGGAAAAATCACAGGCATTGGAATTAAACCGGTAAATAATTCGGCATCATATCCCATCGAGATCGAGATCGATAATCCGAAAGGAAAACTACTTCCGGGAATGGTGATCGAAGCAAGTATTCAAAGTAAAGTATTCAAAGATGTCATATACACTTCGATGAATAATATTATTCAGGAATATGACGATTATTTTGCTTTTGTGATAACAAAAGAAAATAAAGCAGAACGCAGGAAAGTGACTCTCGGGGAGAAAGTAGGTGAAAATGTGATCATAACCAGCGGGATAAAGATCGATGAAAAATTGGTGATCGAAGGTGTGGAAAATCTAGAAGACGGCTCTGTGGTGGATATCAGGAAAGGATTATAGCAGCTAAAGAAGAAGAATATAAGCCGCGAAGAACGCGAAGGAGCACGAAGAAAAGAATGAAAAACCAAAAGAAAAGAAAAAGGAAATACTAAATTATAAAATACACAGAGAATGCAAGAAACTCTTTTTCCCAATATTTTTTGTTTGTATTCCTTAGCGAATCTTAGTGCCCTTAGCGGCTAAAGAAGAAGAATATAAGCCGCAAAGAACGCGAAGGAGCACGAAGAAAAGAATGAAATACAAAAATGAAAAACCAAAAAGAAAAAAAAAGGAAATACTAAATTATGAAATACATTGAAAGTGCAAGATACACCTTTTTCTAAGTATTTTTTCGTTTTCCTTAGCGTTCCTTAGCGTCCTTAGCGGCTAAATAAAAAAGGAGTAAAAGATGTCTATAGCGAAGTTTTCAGTTAATAATTCTGTTTTGATAAATATGATAATGATCGTCGTTTTCATTGTTGGTATTTATACGATGATAGAAATTCCCAAAGAAGAGATGCCGGCAGTCGATTTCGGTTCTTTCATAATTGTTGTTATGTATCCGGGAGTATCACCTTCGGAAATAGAGCAGCTTATAATTCAGAAAATCGAAGATGAGATCGGTGATGTGGAAAATATAGATTACATTGAATCCACCGCTTCAGAAGGGAAAGCAATGATCTTTATTGTTTTTGAACCTGATGCGGACATCGACAAAGCAGAGAACGATCTGCGGGCGGAATTAGACAAGGTCAGGGATTTGCCGGATGATGCGAATGATCCTTATATGCTCCGTTTAAATATGCGGGAAGTGAATGAGATGTGTGCAGTCGTGATCGGCGGAGAATTTTCCGGGAATGCGGTCAGGGAAATTTCTGAAGACCTGAAAGAAGAACTTCTTAACATTGATTATGTTTCCAAAATTGATATTTTTGGAACCCAGGAAAGAGAGATCTGGATCGAAGGCGATATTAACAGATTAGATGAATTCGGTTTATCGTTATCCGACCTGCAAAATACACTTCAAATGCGAAATATGAATGTTCCTGCCGGAACAATAAAATTCGGAACAGCCGAGTTCATCATCCGCACAGTCGGCGAATTTAGTAACACTCAACAAATTGAAAACCTTGTAATTCGAATGGACAGCAACGGACGGGCAATGCGTATTCGCGACGTGGCAACAGTAAAAGATACTTTAGAAGAGCGCAGTATTATTTCCAAATTAGATGGAAATCCCAGCGTTACTTTGTTTGTTTATAAAAAAGCAGACGGCAATATCATAAAAGTGATGAAAGATGTTCGCAATAATGTGGAAAAGTTCAGGAAAAACATTCCGGGACTGGAAGCAGCAATCCGCAATGACGGTTCGATCGATGTGAAGAACAGTATTAATACTCTTGGGCAAAGTGCTTTTTTCGGTGTGATCCTTGTTTTCTTTTCTCTCTTTATTTTTCTTGGCTGGAAAAATGCTATATTCGCTGCTATCGGAATTCCATTCAGTTTTC
>JAUVLE010000023.1 GCA_030595905.1 Candidatus Cloacimonadota bacterium
ATCAAAAATAACCTACACAGCCTGAAGGGATTTAATGTAAATAGCCACCGGCTTCAGCCGGTGGTACAGAAAAACAAACCATCTTTACCCTGAAAGGGTTTCATAGAATAGCCGTCGGTGAAACCGGCGGTACAGAAAGACAAACGTACACAACCCTGAAGGGGTCGAATAAAAAAGTTCCGTAGGAACAGCGTATTATGGTTTTTATTTATTCCCAGCCCTGAAGAGGCTGGGCTATTTTTTGCTAACATCAATTTGATTTCCCTTTACCCTGAAAGGGTTTCATAAAATAGCCGTCGGTGAAACCGGCGGTTCAGAAAGAAGAAACAAAGTCATAACCCGACTCGAGTCTAGAAAACCCGAGTCGAGTTATGATATATATTGATGGGACTCTATTTTATTGATTTACCTTTTCCTCAACCTTTCGGCTTTTTCCTTGTAGCCATTTTCAGAAGGAGTGCAAGTTCTTTCAGCAGTTACATGATAGAAATATTTTGTACCTGTTACGGTTTCAGAATAGCTTTCTGTAGAAGATGTAAATACATCTGCTCCAGCAAAATCATACGGATCTGTTGAACGATAAATAATATATTGATCTACAGTGATAGGATATGTCCAGTTAAGTTCTATCTCATTAGTTCCTGAATTATATTGAATTGTCAGATCATCGATTACAGGCAGTCCATTCCAGGTAATTGCATCAGGACCCCAGACGTTGTTCCCTTCATCTAATTCGATAATCGTTTGATCAGTATCAACCTGAACATAGGAACTCCATGTTTCTGCAACATCACAGACAACATCAAAATCAACTATTACAAAATCACCAGCTGGAATTCCATCACCAATCCATTCATATTGTTCACCGTATTGTGAAGGAACTGGAGGAGAAACAAGATTGTAATAAAGGTCTACAAAGAATGCAACACCATAAGGAATATCAACATTACCATTGTTATAAATGGTAATTTCAACATTTATCATATCACAAACATAAGGATTCGTATCTGTCCAAACTACATTTGTTATTTCTAAGTCAGGTCCATAACCATCCCATTCAATGCGATTATATGTGTCATATTCGTAGTCAGGACCAGCGAAATCACCTATTGCGTTTGTGAATGTGAGATTTCCTTGATTCAGTGTTTTTGATACATTGTATGTTCCTGACCATGTGTTTGTCGGGAACGTAACATTATCGATAGTCTGCGTCTGGTTATTATCGATAGTCAGAAGAGTTCCGCCGGCAATTCCATTTCTGAAAGTGCAGTTATCAAATGGATGAGTTGCATCGATAATGGCACCATTTTTAACATTAATTCCATTGGCAGACATACGTTCAAAAATAGCATAATCTGCACTGATCGTTCCACCACTTTCCACATTGAAATCGTAATAATCATAAATACTGAAACGAGTAACTTTAGCTTCATGACCGGCAGATCCTTCAACCTGCAAAATTCCACCGCTATTTACAATTAAATCACCATAATCTCCAACTTTCAAAACAGCATCACTATCGACTAAGATCGTCCCCCCATCATTTATGATAATGTCTCCATAGTTACCTGCAGAATGTCCATTCAAATTGAGTGTTCCTTCTTCAATCAGCATTGTTCCATTGCTTTGTGTTAATAAATTTGAATTAAGGATAACCGTTTGACTTCTCGTTTGGTCATCCACTATCTTTATGGGTGCTTCTTCGCCGCCTGGTATTGTTGATGTTTTTTCTCTCGTTGCAGTTTTATCAACTACAATATTAGTCAGATAACTGCTTCCCAGGAATTCAAATGTCTGATCGGAAGTGCCTTTAAATGTAACCGTACTGCCGGAGCCGTACCAATTTGCAGTTGAAGCTACAAATACATCACCATACATGAAGTGATTCAATCCGCCCACATAATCATCCCAGATACCATTAGAGATCGTTAGATCACCCAAAACATGAATATTATCAGCAGCCCTGAAATCATCAGCTGATTTATCTACAATGAGATCATAGAAATTCTCGTTTGCACAATCAGTATCCATAATCTGTTCTGCTGAGCCATTGAATGTTACGGTGGAAGTTCCAGGATAAAATCCTTTCCAGGAGTCATAAATAGTGTTGTTATTAGTCCAATCGCCACCAACATAGATATTAAGTCCTGGCTCTCCAAAAGCATTCAGTCCGGCATTAAGAGCAATATTCAGATCATTAGCAATATTCAGGGTCGAGCCATTATTCATCTCAACTGTTGCATCGGTTATATTCAGATCATTTGTAACATTGATTGTAACACCATCCATAATTTCCAGAGCATAAAATTGCGGATTTGTTTTATCCAGAGCTAGATTATAGAATGTTTCATTTGTAGTAATATCTGCTTCATTTGAGCCATTGAATGTAACCGTTCCAGTTCCTTCTGTAAATCCAGCAGTTCCTACATTATTCGTCCAGTTACCTCCAATTTCTATTGCATTCACACCGGGATCGAGGACGCCGGAATTTATAACGAGATCATACATGCTAAAAGGAGCATTCGCAGTTACGGTTGCACCGGTTTTATCTATGTTCAAATTATAAAATGCAGTCGGTCCGGAAATAGATGACGCAGAACTTCCATCAAATGTGACAGAACCACCTGTTGGAGAAAAGATTTCATCATAATCTGTAAAATCTTCAGCAATGTATATCTCCCCTCCGGACACATTTTCTATTGATCCTATATAGAAACGTATATTTTGTTCACTATTTAGTTCACTATCGGAAATCATAGTTAAGGAACCACCAGAAAAAAAATATGGTCCATTACCTGTAACATTTACAGTTCCTCCGGAATCGATAATGAGATCACCTCCATCATAAACATTGGAATATATTGTATTCATTGTATATGAATTGACATCAAGAAGACCATACAAATTTGTAGTGTGAGTAACATCCAGATCATATAAGCAGCCTGAAAGTGCAGCATTAGCTCCAGTATCTACATAAAATCGATAGAAGTAACTATCCGGATCATCGATTTCAATATTATTATTTATCACATGCCCATCAACATATATGTGTGTTGTTCCGGATGTTCCGTTGAATTGACTTCCATTATAAAGATGAATACTCTCAACATAATAATCACCACCCGTTTGATTGAAAGTGCTACCTGAAGAATGAGTTGCACTTCCATGCCTTCCGGCATAAGTTCCTAATTGGATTGTTCCGGAAAGATCAACAGTAGAACCTGAATACAAATAAAAATCATCACCAATTTCTAAAGTTCCATCAACTGTTAATTCTCCATAGTTTAATACATCATCAGCAACATCAACTGTAAATCCATTAAGATTAAACGTACCATTATCAATCAGAAGGTCACCGTTAATATCCAGTTCACTGGATGCATTAACCGTATATGAGCGGGTAAGTTCAATCACAGAGCCATCTCTGTCTACAATAACTCTTTCGCTTTTTGGTGACTTTATCATTTTATCGATTCCATTATCAGTTGATGATTTATTTATGATAACATTATAGAAATTACTGCCTGCTCCCATACTCAAACTTGCATCTGTAGAATCATATAGTTCAATTGTTCCACCGGTAGGATTAAAATCAGTACGATTTCCTGTGAACCCATAAGCGGTCCTGATTGTTCCACCAGTGATATCTGTTGTAAGTATATATGATGAAGATATATAAATTCCACAAGTAGTTAAATCAAGCACCCCACCGCTCATTTCAATTAATGCATCTTCCTGGTATGGCCATTCACTAATAGAGCCTGATACAGTCATTGTACCACCGTAAATATGGATGTCACCTTTAAGGTCGACATAAGTTCCTGTGCCGGAGTTAGTAAGATCGATCGTTCCTCCGGAATTTAAATAAAAGCCACCCTGCACTGCATTATCTAAAAGATCATTAGCGGTAAAACTTCCTGATAAAACATCCACGGCACCGGCTGTCCAATCGTAAGCAGCACAAACCACATTTGTTCCGTTCATCCGGAATGCGCCGCCGGAGGCTTTATTTACTTCAAGTTCGTTAAATGTTTCATTTGAACAATACTGGTGATAATTTCCGCCGTTGAAAATAACCCTTCCTGTTCCTTCTACAAAACCAGCAGAACCTACACTATTTGTCCAGTTTCCTCCAACATATATCGGGTCAGTCCCTGGGTCAAAAAATCCCTGGTTGATCACAATGTTGCCCTCGGCAGTCAGTCCCCCACCTGTTATGGTTGTGCCCGTAGATGAACTGAATGTAACATTATTAAAAACGCCGTCATTGGTACTGTATTTATGGATTCCCTGACTTACACCGTCAAAATATACTGTACTGCTTCCGGTACCTGTTAAGTCAAAGGTTCCGTAGTAGTTTAAATAACCCCTCATCCAAATATCATCATCTGAATAATTGTTAAATGCTCCGGCAGAATTTATATAGGTTAACCCATTAATTACAAGGTCCTCAGTGCTAAATCCACTAAGTCCGACAGTCCTATAAAATCTTATGTTGTAAAAACTGCAATTGTCATCATAACATCTGATATAAGTGGATGCAGTTCCTTCAAAGTCAACGAATCCCTGAGTTGGATTGACATTGGCACCGGATTCAAAGTTCCAGTCGCCCCAGACTTGAATATAAGTGCTGCTATTAAGTACATCCAGGGATGATCCTGACTCCCAAACAATATCATGATATACATTCAGATAAGCATCTGCTTGGGTCATTTCAATAGTACCTTGAACTGTCAAATCATTATTAACAGTAAGTATCTGGTCATATATTTTTACTGTAGCACCTGGATATATTGTAAGATTATTACATGTTTTGTCAGAAAAATCAACAATGCACGGCATGTTTACATTTGGTATTTCAACATCTTCAGTGGCAGTAGGAATATGTCCCAAAGACCAGTTTGCAGAAGTACCCCAGTAATTGCTTGAATTACCTGTCCATACATTAATTGTAGAAGGTGCTAATTCTAATACCGAAACAGCATAATGCTGTAACCAACTTGATCCACTCCAGTAACTTCCAGCCCAGGTCATTGTATGATCGTCATAATCCCATGTATCATGAATATAGATCAGATTGCTGCTGTCATTATATCCATAACCAACCATAGTGTGATCAGTAACATGTATTAAAACTGGGCGTCCTGCATCTATTTCAGCTTTAAAATCATTATAGCTAAAACCATAAGTAAGACCTTCTTCTACAATATATTGAGAATACAGATCATTTACAGTATATCCCCTGGATTCACAAAAGAGATTGAAACCATAAGCTCCATCTCTGTCATCCAAACCGTTTGTTAATATATCAGACTCCGTCATTGGAGCTCCGTTACTCCAATACCAGAATGTGGTTCCTCCGTCAGTATTAATTGAATTAGGAGGATCGATCCATTGATTGGTTTTCATGTAGTCGCCAGTGCATTCACCATGAGTATGCTCCGTTCCACCCACCCATGGATCGGGACCTGTAGCGCCATACCCTATCCAGTAATCATCAACATGACCATCAGTGGTTCGACCATCAAGACCATTGTGTGTAGCACTTAATGGGCATTGATGTCTCGTGGCTCCATAAGAGTCAATCCAGTCGGGCCATGAACTGTTATCCATTGGCATAAGACTACCATTAGTAGGTCCACTGTACATAGTAGGGTAACCCATATTGTCGTAATGACCGGCAATCATAGCAGCAGAAGTAGCCGAGCATCCGAATGACCAATCAAATGCCGGTACCTGTGATAATATTACAGTAGTTCTTGTAGGTTCTGCAATGGGTGCTCTATAAACCTCCGGAGGTTTTCCAGGTACTTTAATACCAATAAGTATTCTGCCATCATCGGTGATAATGGAATCGACAATATTTTTCCGATATGAGTTTGGGTATGCATAACAGTTGAAAGAATAAAAAACAAAACAAATAAAAACTAATAAAAACAATTTTTTCATAAGATCCTCCTAATTAAAAATCTTTTTTTACATATCAATTTCCTTGATATTTTTTCTTTGAATTATTCTCATCCAACCCTTAATAAATGAAAAGCTCGATTGTAATATCTTCTTCGTTCTCTTATTCTGGCAGAAATAATTCACTCTAACTTTCGACATTAACGATTCCATAAATATCCTCTTTTTAGATAGTAACCGAACAATGATTTAATTTAGACATTAACATTTTAATTTTCTCAGTTTACATATTTTCATAAATTTACTTGCGATATTTTACTATTAATTTGCCTGGTATTTCGATATTAACATAAACAATATCTACCTTTTTTCTAATGAACAATATAAAAAATATTATTAATTAATGTCAAATATAAAATTCCTTTTTTATGCATTTTCTGAAAATATTTAAAATGATCATTCTTCACATTAACCACCTGCTTTAGCTGGTGCTAATAGAGCACACCCTCTTTGATCGAACGGTTTTAACCATTTATTGAAGCTATTGTAAAAATTATTGAATTTATTATTTGATATATTTATACTATTTACGTTAGTGTGAAACAACTTAAGTCAAGATTATCCGATAACTACCGGATAACTTAACTCAAGTTTAACAATTTTATTTCAAAAGCAGCATCTTCTTACTAATTTCTTTTTTGCCTGTTTTTAATCTGTAGAAATAAATTCCTGAAGATACCGGTTCGCCTGAATCATTTGTTCCGTCCCAGGTTATGTGGTGAAGCGACTCCGTCGCTTCTGCATTAACATGGTTAATGCACTCCAAAGTTTTCATTTTCTGCCCTTTCAGATTATATATTTCTATCTTTGCGTTCTCTGCGCCTTTGCGAGAGATATTAAAATATATCGTTGTGGACGGTTTAAATGGATTCGGATAATTTGATAATTTAAAATCGTGAAGTAATAATTGATTATCATCTGCCGAAACCGGATCCCATATCAGATCCACAAATTCCGGATGATCGATGAAGGGATTGCGGTTTTCCTGGTAAAAGTAAACTTTATCATTACGCTGGGTCTCCCAGTCATCCACAGGGTCTTGCAGGTGCCACTCCAACAGTGTGGATTTCAAACCATGATAGGGTTCTCCGCTGGGTGAGGAAGGAATATAATCCACCATTTCCAGGTCGGGTTCATCATTTTCACCTTCATAACGCACTTCCATATAGAAGATCATTCTGGCTACATCACCCTTCACGGCATCGCGAGGTTCCCATGAATCACCATCCCGAAAACATCCTGTTGGTCCATCTCCATCTATATATTCAGTTCCACCATTGTCGAAATCCAGGTTGCCGCGGGCAGAATTAACCGAAACATCTGTAGGTCGTATATGATGAGCATCGGTGCCGGGCGGAGGATCGTTACCAAAATCTCCATGCGATTTTGCCCACACATGTTCTCTGTTCCAGTCTGATGCACCGCCGCCAAATTCATCTTTGGGTCTGCTCCAGCCGGTATATAACAGGATCACATTATCCGGATTATCCGGGTCTTCATCCGTATCGGGCAAGATATAATCACGCAGTGCATCATAAGAGTGGACAGTATGATCTTTGATAATATCGTTCAAAGCAGATTTTAATTCTTCACCGCTTAGTCCTTGCGTTCCATCATAATAACCGGGAGGTATCCAGGCAAAAAGACATGTATTTAATAAAAGAATTATTATTACTCTTATGTAATTATCTCTTTTCATTTTTCATCTCCTGATAAAACTATATTTTTTTAATGTTTTATCTGTCAAAGATTTTCCTGATGATGTTCAGGTTCACTATATCAGATATCTTCCGAAAACCAATAATAGTTCTTAAAGTATCCCATTGAAAAACAAGAAAATAGACAGAAGAAAGCCATTAGAATTAGTTACAAAGAGATTCTACTTCACTGATCTACGATTTACGATTGGAGATCTGAGATTTAAAATCGATGCATAATTTACTTCTCAAATCAAACTTCTCAATTCTAATATCTGAAATCATTTTTTCTCTTTTATTATAATATTAATTTTTTCGTGGGAGTGGGTAGAATATTATTATAATATGAAGTTCTTTATTTTTCTAAAAACCGGCATAATATAAATTACGTAAAGAAATTGGCAAAAAACAAGCGATAAGAAAAATCTTCTGTTTGAGTTGTTTTTTATTCTCTCGTATCAAAGCCCCAGCCTGTCGAGGCGTAGTTAACGGAGACTGGCTTTGATACGCATTTCTTGTAGGTTACCAAGCTGGGGCTTAGTAACCAGAGTGCAAAGATTTTCCTGATGATGTTCATATCCACTCTATTTATTGACACATAAAACACTACTTCTTTTTTTGAATAAGGTAAAAAAACAGGAATGAAAATGGATATAGATGAGAAGCGCAGTTTTTTTGAAATTCAAGTTGAATCAAATTCCAAACTTGATCTCGTAAAGATCTTTGGAAACAAGAATCCTGTTCATCTTGAAATCGGATGCGGACGTGGAGAATTCATTGTTCAGAAAGCTTCTGGAAATCCTGAAACAAATTTTCTGGGTATTGAAATAAAAGAAAAAAGAATAAAAACTATTTTAAGGAAACTTGATATAAAAGTTCATAGGAACGTGAGAGTGCTCAAATTAAATGTAGATGAAAAAATAACTGAATTCTTTCCGGAAGAATCGTTCCGGATGATCTACATTATTCATCCCGACCCGTGGCCTAAAAAAAGGCATCACAAAAACAGGCTCATTCAGATAGATATTATCGATGCATTATATAAGATCCTACAGCCAGACGGCATTCTTAAGATCACAACAGACCACGAAGAATATGGAAAAAGGATAATATATCAATTCAATAATAGAAATGATTTTATTTCAAAATATAATGAAGGATTTACGAAAAATCCTGATAATGACCATATCGAGACCCATTTCGAAAAAAAGAAAAGAGAAGAAGGTTTCGAACCTTTTTTTATGAATTACAGGAAAATTTAATTTATCTGATTTGGCTAATTCGCCGGGGAGTAATTATGGATAGAAGTAAACTTGAAAAAATATATGAAAATAGTATAGAACATTCCAGCGAATATTACAGTCCGTTTGCCTGTAAAAACGAAGAAGCATTTCGTTTGGAACAAGAAGATAACTGTTATATGAGAACAGCATTTGCAGTTGATAGAGACCGCATTCTTCACAGTGGTGCCTATCGAAGATACCAGGGAAAAACACAGGTTTTTTCGTTTACCAATATGTTCGATGAAGAAACCTCGAACCGCAGTTTACATACAACTTATGTCTCTCAGATATCCCGAACGATCGGCAAGATGTTAAGAATGAACCTGGAACTGGTGGAAGCAATCGCCCTGGGACACGATCTTGGTCATTCTCCTTTCGGACATGATGGTGAAGTCTCACTTAACAAAAGCTGCATTAAACATGACATCGGCGAATTCCATCATAACATCCAAAGTCTGCATGTAGTCGATCATATCTCACACCAGGGAAAAGGAATGAACCTTACATTTCAGGTGAGAGATGGAGTAATTTCCCACGATGGAGAAGTTCACAATACTATTTTAAAACCTCAGAAAAATAAAACCGAAGATGATATAAAAAAATATATCGAGCAGAAAAAAAATGGCGTTGCCGTCAAATGGATGCCTGCAACTATGGAAGGATGCATTGTAAGAATTTCCGATACGATAGCCTATATTGGACAAGACATCGAAGATGCCATACGTTTGAATATCCTGAAACGTGAAGAAATTCCAAAGGATTGCGCCGAATATCTGGGAAATACGAACAGTCAAATTATAGATACACTGGTTAAAAGTGTAATATTAAACAGTTTTGAAAAAGATTTTATAGCATTCGACGATGAAGCTTCGCATTATCTTCTTAAACTTAAAAAATTCAACTATTCTAATATCTACACAAACGAGAACGTGAAAAAAGCTCAAATGATAATCGATAAAAGCATGGAAATTCTTTTCGAACAATACATGCAGGATATAGAAAAGAAGAACTATAATTCAAAGATCTTTACACAATTCCTGAACAGAAAAAGTAAAGCGTATATGGTGTCATTCTCCAATGCCGAAAAAGCAAGAGACTTCATTGCCACTATGACCGACCGGTATTATAATGAAGAAATAAAAACGTATCTCCTGCCGGGAAGTTTTTACTGATGAAAACCTTAAATACATTAATCTACAAATAAATAAAAATAAATTCAAAAAAATCTTGTTCTTAAAACAACACTTCAAATATTTTGTCTCTTGAAATAGGAAACTTGAAATTAAGAGGAAATAATGGAATATATAGATTTTCAAAAAGAAGTACAGAAAATTACAGGTCGAATCTCTTATATCAGGAGGTTACTTTGACACTGCTTTAATCAAGCAGAAAATTGAACAGAACGAAAAAGAGATGAATAAACCTGATTTTTGGAATGATCAAAAAAGAGCACAAAAAGTAACGAGAGAGATCAATAAGCTACGTATTCAACTGGAAAAAGAAAAAAAAATACAACAGATCGATGAAGACCTGAGAACATATATCATGCTGCTGGAAGAAAATTTCTGTGATGATCTACTAATTGAAGCGGTAAGTGAACTTAAAGAGATAAAACCTTTTATAGATGATGTTGAAACTCAGTTTTTATTAAGCGGTAAAACCGATTTTAACGGAGCGATCTTAACTATTCATCCCGGAGCCGGCGGAACCGAATCACAGGATTGGGCAGAAATGCTTTTGAGAATGTATATCCGTTGGGCAGAGAAGTCGAATTTTAAAGCAGAAATTGTAGATTACCTGCCGGGTGATGAAGCAGGATTGAAAAGTGTAACCGTTGAAATTTTCGGCGATTATGTTTATGGCAATTTAAAGGCGGAATCTGGAATTCACAGGTTGGTTAGAATATCACCATTTAATGCACAGGGAAAAAGGCAGACTTCCTTTGCATCTGTTTTCGTATGTCCCATTATAGAAGATGATACGGATATTGAGATCGACCCGAAGGAGCTGAGGATCGACACTTACCGGGCAAGCGGTAAAGGCGGGCAAGGCGTAAACACAACCGATTCTGCTGTTCGGATTACTCATCTTCCCTCCAATATTGTTGTTCAATGCCAAAATGAGCGTTCCCAGATTATCAATCGCGAAGTTGCCATGAAGATATTGAAATCACGTTTGTATCAATTGCGGGAGGAAGAACGCGAAAAAGAACGAAAGCAACTGGAAAATTCTAAAACTGATATCGGCTGGGGAAACCAGATACGCTCTTATGTTTTCCATCCTTACCAGATGGTGAAAGATCATCGCACAAATTATGAAACCGGAAATATTTCCAATGTTATGGATGGGAACATCAGTGCATTTATAAACGCTTATCTAAGATTCATGGCAGAGAAGAAGAAATAAATGGTTAAATCGGTTAAACTTGTTAAATTAGTAAAAAAGTTTGTAGAGTAAGCAAAATGAATTATAAGGAATTAATCGCAAAACTCGATAAATCACAAATGCCCAGACATATCGCTGTTATCATGGATGGGAATGGACGTTGGGCAAAACTTCATAAAACAAAAAGGGTCTTTGGACATAGAAAAGGTGTGGAAGCTGTTAGGAGGATCGTGGAAACGGCAGTGGAAGCAAAATTGGAATACCTGACGATCTACGCTTTCTCCACAGAGAATTGGACTCGTTCAAAAGCAGAGGTGAATTACCTGTTGAAACTAATTATGGATTCACTTATAAATGAAATCAATGAACTTATCAAAAATAATGTAAATATCCGATTTCTGGGAAGTGAAAAGGATCTATCCGAACAATATAATAAGAAGGTTCTGCAGAACTGTAAGAAAAGTTGGAATAACACTGGATTGCATTTAAACGTGGCAATGAACTACGGCGGCAGACGAGAGCTTTTAGAAGCATTCAATAAAATTTTACAAGCTGTAAAATCCGGAAAAATGGCAGATCAAAAGATCGATGAAGACATAATAAATAATTACCTTTACACTGCAAATATGCCCGATCCCGATATGATAATCCGAACCAGTGGAGAAAAGCGTCTTTCCAATTTCCTGATCTGGCAAAGCGCTTATTCCGAATTATGGTTTACAAAAACACTGTGGCCGGATTTTAGTCACGAAGAATTCATTCAGTCTATTCTGGACTTTCAGAAAAGAAAGAGAAGATTCGGTGCAAGGTGAATTTGAGACTTTGAGATTGGGAGTAGAAAAAAGGAAATTATATGGAATTATTTAATAGAATATTGATCGCAATAGTTTTTATTCCGATAATTCTGCTCGTATTCTATTCTGGTGGTTTTGTTCTTTCTTCTTTTTTTGCTATTGTAGTGTTCGTCCAGATGTTCGAGATTCGGGAAATGCTTCTGAAGAAAGGGATATTTCTTCCGATAATAATTATTCCGTTAAGTATTCCGGTTTTTATTGCTTCGGCTCATTATGGACTGAATGAAATATTAGCTTCGATTCTTATTATTTTGATTATTATTTCCGGGAAAGATCTTTTCAAAGGCAGATTGGAAGGAGCTTTCAGCAGGATATCTGCGAGTATGTTCTCGATAATTTATACTGCAGTTTTTCTATCTACGATCTGCAGGATTCGTGTAATGGAAAATGGAACATTTCTCATAATGAGCTTGATGATACTGATCTGGATCACAGATATTTGTGCTTATTTTGCTGGTAGATTTTTTGGAAAGCATCGTGGAATATTCAAAGCCAGTCCGAAAAAAACACTGGAAGGCTTTATTGCAGGTACATTATCTTCTTTTGCCGGCGCATTTATTATAGCATATTTCATCGAACTCACTCTGTTCCAAACTCTATCTCTGGCAGTTTCAACCGGAATAGTCGGACAGTTCGGAGACCTTTTTGAATCTATGGTAAAACGAGATGCCGGTGTTAAAGACAGCTCGATGCTGCTTCCCGGTCATGGAGGATTGCTGGACAGATTCGACAGTCTTCTGATCGCATCTCCGGTATTATATATTTTGTTAATAATTTTTAAATAGGATAAATATGGCAAAAAAAGAAAAGAAAGATGTTTTTGATTTTTACAGTTCGGATAATCAAGAGAAAAAGAACACTACCAGGATCGTACTGATCACAGGTGGAGCTGGTTTCATCGGTTCAAATTTCATTCGTTATCTTATGAAACAATACCCGGAGTACAAGATCATTAACTTTGATAAACTCACTTACGCTGGAAATTTAAATAACCTTACATTGATAGAAGAAGACCCGAACTATGTTTTTTTGAAAGGTGATGCTGCAAATTCTGAGGATGTAAAAAATGTATTTGAACAATTCAGCCCGAATTTCGTAGTTCATTTTGCCGCAGAATCACATGTGGATAGAAGCATATTAAATCCTGATATATTTCTGCAGACAAACGTACTTGGAACTCAAATATTATTAAGTTACTCACGTGAATATCATGTCGAAAAATTCATACAAATATCTACAGACGAAGTTTATGGTTCTATGGACAAAAATATTTCCTGTAACGAATTTGCAAAATTAGCACCCAATAATCCTTATGCTGCCAGCAAAGCTTCAGCAGATCTTCTCATCAGGGTTGCTCATCAAACTTATGCTCAAAAAGTAAATATTATTCGCGCTTGTAATAACTACGGTCCTTACCAGTTCCCGGAGAAATTGATCCCTGTAATAATATATAATGCTCTTAAAAATAAGGAGTTGCCTGTATTTGGAGATGGAACCAATATCAGAAACTGGATGCATGTGGATGATCATTGCCGTGCGATCGATCTTGTTCTGCACAAAGGAAGACCGGGTGAAATATACAATGTCGGTGCAGATAATGAATGGGAAAACATCAAACTCGTAAAGCATATTCTGAAAGAATTAAAACTTCCTAATGATCTTATTCAATTTGTTATCGACCGCAAGGGACACGACTTCCGGTATTCATTGGATTCTTCAAAGATAAAACAAGAACTTGGCTGGAAAACCACAATAGATTTTAAAGACGGTATAAAGCAGACCATAGATTGGTATAAAAGCCATCTGGACTGGATAGAAGAAATCCAGTCAGGCGAATATATGAAGTATTTTGAAAGGGTTTACAAAGACAGGATGGTGGAGCAGGATTAAATGAAATACTTTTTTAAACTGTTAATATCTCTATCGATACTTTTTGGATGTTCGATTAATAAAGATATTATTGAAGAACCCCGCAACATTGAAGTTAATATGGAAGAAAATTATATACCTGCAAAAGAAGATACTCTCAACCGGATCGTCGCAGAAAAAAATATCGAGATAGATTCGTTATATTCTATAATCGAGGAATTGAATTTTACTGTAGATTCACTTATGTCGGCTTTGGAAATATCAAATAGCAGGGTTGCTGTTAATTCTGATTTTCAGATACCGGATACAATTACTTTTGCAGGAAGATTATTCGATCTGAAAAATGAAAGGATCTATAGTAAATTTGAAACCATTTTTAAGAGCGAACTTAAGCCTGCCCATAAATTTATTCCAAGAAGCGGGAAATACTTTGCGATATTCGATTCCATTTTTTCTAAATATAATATTCCGCTCGATACAAAATACCTGGCAATAGCAGAAAGCAGGTTGAGTCCTATGGCAGGTTCGAGAGTAGGCGCTGTGGGGATTTGGCAGTTTATGCCAAAAACTGCAAAGGGATATGGCATGAAGATCAATTCCTTTGTAGATGAACGCAGAGAAGTCTTTATTTCTACCGAATCTGCGGCGAAATACCTGGTAAACAGCCATAATTATCTTACAGAAAGAGGTTCGGAAGACTGGCTTCTGGCAATGAGTGCATACAATGCCGGTGCCGGAAGTATTGCCCGGGTAATGAAACGCCAAGGTGGAAATGACTTTTTTGATCTTCTGATGAAAGTTGATGAAACTCATCAGTATGTGTGGAGAGCGGTAGCCATCAAAATGATCTTTGAGAATGAAGAAGCCATTTTCGGGAAAAAATTTGAACGATATACACCGCTTCTAAAAGATGCACATCGGGTCAAACTTAAACTCAAAGGACATTATAAAATAGATGACTGGGCAAAATACCAGGGCACTTCGATTGGAAAAATTCTGGAATTGAATCCATGGATAAAAATATATAAGCGAAGTAGAAAGAAGTATTCGGCGGTGAATAATGTTGTTCTTCCTCCGGGTGAATATCAAGTTCTTGTTCCCATGGGAAACAATGTCGATCATGAAGCTCTGGCACAACTGGAAAAACAGTTCCTGAAAAAGAATGCAGGTTTCTTTACACATCACGTCGTGAAAAAAGGTGATACACTATATGATATTGCACGTAAATACAAAACAACTGTTTCACGCATAAAAAATATTAACGGGCTTCGTTCAAATACGATATACCCGGGTCAGAAATTGAGATTATACAGCACATCTTCCGGTTCTTCAAATCAAAAAAGCAATAATTACTATGTTGTAAAAAAAGGGGATTCTGTTGGTGTGATCGCTCAAAAACTCAAGACCTCTCAGAAGAGAATAATCTCTATGAACAACCTGAAAAATAAAAACGGGATCGTCTTAATTGTTCCCGGACAGAAATTATATTATTAATGAATACAAGAATTCGTAAAATGACATTTGATGATCTTGCCGGGATCACGGAAATCGAGGAAGAGATATTTTCGGTTCCATGGTCAAAACAAATGTTCGAACAAGAAATAAAAAATCATTACGCATTCGTGATCATAAACGAAGAAAACAACGATTTGATCGGATATGTGTGTGGCTGGAAAATATTAGATGAATTCACGATCACAAATATCGGCATCGCCAGAGCCTTCCAGAAAAAAGGATACGGAAGATCATTAGTAAGATTTATTATCAATGCATTAATAAAAGAAAAATGTTTTAAATTCTTTTTAGAAGTAAGAAGTTCAAATATTCCAGCGATCAGGCTTTATGAAACTTTTGGATTCAAATCGGCAGGGATCAGGAAAAATTATTATCAACATCCTCCTGAAGATGCAATTATGATGAAATTGGATTTTTTTTCTTTATTGAAAAAAGATAATAAAAAGAAAGGTCAAGAGCGATGTTTTCATCATACTCCTGTTGATAACAAAGTAATAAAAGGAAAATATTCATGTTAGAACATAAAGGATTATTTATTACCTTCGAGGGCATTGAAGGCTGTGGGAAATCTACTCAGGCAAAGCTATTAGAACAATATTTCACATCGATTGGAAAAGAAGTTTTTTTAACGCGTGAGCCGGGAGGACCAAAAATTTCAGAGAAAATCCGTAATATCCTTCTTGAACCGGAGAATAAGGAAATGCTTCCGGAAACGGAAGTTCTGCTTTATATGGCAAGCCGCAGCCAGCATACGGGAGAATGGATCATTCCATTATTGAATGAAGGAAAGGTGGTTATTTCTGATAGATATTACGATTCTACCATTGCCTACCAGGGAGCTGCCAGAAAATTAAATAGAAACATTATTGACATCATAATTGAGTTCGCAACGTTTGGTTTTAAGCCGGATATCACTTTTTTGATCGATCTACCGGCTGATACCGGTCTTTCCAGAATTTCTAAAAAAGACGCCGATAGGCTGGAAAGAGAATCTATGGAATTTCATCAGAAAGTAAGAAATGGTTTTCTGGAAATTGCAGAATATGAAAAAGAGCGTTATATTGTGATCGATGGGAAAAAAAACATTGAAGAAATTAAAAATGAAGTAATAAAATATGTGGAAGATAAGATCAAGGAAGGAAAATATGAAATTAAATAAAGTAAGTAAAATAATGATCTCGGTGAGTTTTATTGGATGGATCATTGCAGGGATATTCCTGTTTAATTCCGTTTCTGCTAATGCCAGTAATTCCAGCCAGACAAATATTTATAAGAAAATTCAGTTGTTCAATGAAGTCTTATTCAAGCTCAGAGAAAATTACGTCGATGAATTAGAAGTCGAAGAACTTATCAATAATGCGATCGAAGGTATGTTGAAAGAAGTCGATCCTCACACTGTTTATTTCACTCCAGACGAATTTGAAAAATTCAGCATAGATACAAAAGGCGAATTTGGCGGTCTGGGAATTTCAATAGATAAACGGGGAGATTATATTACCGTTGTTTCTCCCATAGAGGGAACTCCCGCCTACAGGATGGGAATTCTAGCAGGAGACAAGATAATCAAAGTGGATGGTGAGAGCATTGTCGGCATCGATACAGATAAATCCATAAAGAAAATGCGTGGAGAACCGGGAACCAAAGTTGTTATCACGATATTGAGACCCGGAGTGAAAGGTGAACTCGATTTTGAAATTATTCGGGATATTATCAAAATTAAAAGTATTCCGTATGCTTTCAAAATGGATAACGGAATAGGTTATGTCAGGATTCGCCGTTTTAATGCAAACACCACCAAGGAATTACGAGAAAAACTTGATGAATTGGAAACAGAAGGAATACGCGGACTTCTGATAGATCTTCGCTCCAATCCCGGTGGATTGCTGAATGAAGCAATTAATACAGTGAACGAATTTGTAGGAAAGGGTAAGCGAGTTGTATTTACAAAAGGAAGAACAAAGCAGGCAAATTTTGAATATTATACAAAATACAATAGAATACGTTCAGGGTATCCCGTAATAACTCTTATCAATGGCGGCTCTGCCAGTGCTTCCGAAATATTTGCAGGATCACTGCAGGATTGGGATAAAGGATTGGTGGTTGGAACAACATCCTTTGGGAAAGGTTCGGTGCAAAGATTATTCCCGCTTGCAGACGGGAATGGCATCAAGGTTACCACAGCAAAATATTATATTCACTCCGGTAGGTGCATACACAAAGATATTAATGATCAACTTCTAAAAGATGAACGTGTTAGAAACGGAGATATTTCTCACGAAGAAATCGAAGAGATGAGAGAAGAAGCAGAAAAAGAACATCTGAAAAATATTTACCACACAGAAAATGGAAGAGTGGTTTATGGCGGTGGAGGGATCAATCCTGACCTGGAGATCGAACAATCAAGACTTACGGATTTTGAAGTTGATCTGCGAAGAAAGAATATCTTCTTTAACTACTCGGTTGACTATATGATAGACCATGAAGATGAGATAAAAAAAGATTTTACCACTTCGGACGATCTTGTACAAAATTTTCTTGAGTATGCAAAAAAAGATAGCCTGGAATATGAACAAGCTGATATCGATAGTAGTTATGTTTGGATACAAAATCAATTAACCTGCAATATTATCGGTCGTAAATTTGGAGATTTGGAACAATATAAAATCGCCATCCAGGAAGATACACAACTTCAGGAAACTCTTGATATCTTCGATAAATGTGCTTCCCTGGAAGATATGTTCATTTATGTGGAAGAAATTAACAAAGAAAAGAAAGAACTCGCTGAAAATAATGAGTAGATAATTTATCTGGCCGTTCTAAAAACCTTCAAGTTTTTATCTTGAAGGTTTTTTATTTTCCGTAAATCTTATCCAGCATTTTTATGCTTCCGACACCCAACCGAAGAATTCGGTGATATGTTCACAACCATAATCTTAGCAGCGAGCGCAGTTTGGTATATTCTTTTTCAGGCAGCCAACGCAATTAATATTTCTTATATCTGCATTAAAATTTTTTGACCATTGTTTTGCCGTTTTTATGCGTAACTCTTCATCATTATTCTTATGAGCAAGAAATGCCGGACATTCCGTGCATATCAGTCCACAGGAAGCTATCATTCTATTCATCGTCTTCTTCCTTCATTTTGGTTTGATACTTTTTTCTATGGATTTTAGCAGTTATGAAGCCGATTACAAATCCCATAATCAGGATAGAAGGCAATAAAATTATCCGTGACATGCTGATCTTCCAGAAATAAATACTGAAATCGACAACTTCCGTATTTTGAAGAAGAATTATCAGGAATAAGAAAACCAGGAATAAGATAATAACTGTTTTAACTTTCATTGAATTACTCTCCGTATATTTATCTATAAAGCCTTGCGAAAAAGAAAATTTTAGAATTTAATAAAGAAAATTCTCTATTTAACTTCTATCAGCGTGTCCAGCTTTACTTCAAAAAGTTCCTTTTGTTCATTCGTGATTATCAAAGTCTCGTCATCATCAAAGCAGATAGCTTCACACTGTTGTGCTTTTATTGGAAGCCAGGAGATCTTCCCATGAAAATAATCATCGGTTTCACTCTCGAAAAGCCAGATATTATTATAAGTAAGAACAGCTAATTTTTTCCCATCCGGTGTTGCATCGGCAGAAGTTACCATTCCGCCAATATCGAATGTTCCGATCCTGGTAACAGGATTATCTTTCAAAGTATCTATACTGTCGAAACGGTAAAGATGTGTTTGTGTATCGGCACGGTGTTTAGTGAGAAGATACAATTTCCCATTTGACCAGAAAACTGCTTCGCAATCATAGTTATTTGGATTTGCAGGGAATTCGGTTTGTTCCGGGTAATAGAAGTTGATCTTCTTAAAATAATTCACCGAACCGCTGTATTTCGGATAAGGATCTTTTAGTTGATAAATGCACAGATCACGACGTGCATTGCCATTGTTTCCGCAATCGCAAACATAGATGTTACCATCATTATCCGCTGCCATTTCTTCCCAGTCGATATTCAGCACACCACCGATGTAAACGCCGCCATCTTTTTCTTTATACCATTCAGCTCGATACAACTGCCCGTTTCGATTGAACGGAAAGATGCGGTTTTTGTTGCCCGAATCATTCAGCGTCCAATAAACATCGTCCCACACACGGCTTTTGATGATAGCCGAAGATTCATCGATCTTATCAAAATCGAAAGTGGCGTAGGGGACAAGCGTTACTGTGTCTGTTTTGGGAAGTTTAATTGAAATGACTTCCGCATTCAATAATGTAAGACTAAAGATCAAAAGGGTAAAGATTAAAAATTTTTTCATGGTTGCTCTCCTTCTATGTTTAAAAATGTAAATGTTGCTGTTGTTTATAGTTATCTTTATTATCAACATATTCGATTTTATTATTTAATTCAATTTTCTTATGATCAATTTCCTTTAAATCTTTTGGAATATTAAAATATTTTTCCAGATTGTTCCAATCTTTGTTTCTTATAGTTCTTGGTTCGTTTAAATAAAAACTTACCCTATTATAGCCAATTTTTGAATTATCCTGAATACTCTTTAATTTTTCTTTGGTCATTTTAACATATTTTGTATCAATTTCAAATCCAATATATTTTCTCCCAAGTTTTTTAGCTGCAATTGCAGTTGTTCCTGTTCCCATAAAAGGATCAAGGACAATATCATCCTCATCGGTAGTCATTAATATTAATCTTTCTAGTAAATGGATGGGTAACTGACAAGGATGCGGATCACGGTTTTTATTATGTTTGATGCGATGAATATCTGTCCAGACATCGGAAACTAGCGGACCGAAAGGATGCAAACTTGCTTTTTTCCCGCCATAATCTTTAAGTAAATAACCGGTCTTTCTGTCTCTTTTATGAGGATACCTTATTTCGTAATATTTTAATTCCTTTTGGTTTTTTGCATAAAATAGAATTCCATAATGTGAAGGCTGCAA
>JAUVLE010000030.1 GCA_030595905.1 Candidatus Cloacimonadota bacterium
TTTCACAAACCCTACTACTTCACTCGGGTCTGATTCGAGGGCAATTAAAGAACCCAGGAATAGAACCACAATACCTAAAATAAAAACCTTTTTCATAGTTTTCTCCTTTTTTTTAATTAATTGTTTTTAACATCATAATAAAAAACTTATTTTCGACATCTACAATTTCACGTTCGTTTATTTTCTTTTTACTAAACTCTGTCAAGAAAATAAATTTCATTTTTCTTTTTTTTTTTATTTTCATACTTATTTTCGACATTATAAATCACTTCTATTCAGCAGCCGACCCCGCTTTCAGCTCGGAGCCGGCTGCATAAAAATAATTTACCTGTTGTCGCGTTCACCTTGTTTCATTTTCATTTCTTCTTCTTTGCTAACAGTAGGCAATCTCTTACCGGTACTATCAGAATCAGAAGCAACAGCTACAGCAGTTACGCGATAGAATGTATCAACTGCAGGACTTGAAGCAAACCACTGAGTACCAGTAAATGAACCTGTAGTATCTTCTGTAAATGTACCATACGGATCGGTAGAGGAATAGACTTTGTAAGTTGTTGCACCGGTAACCGCATCCCAGGTAATTGAAACATTAGTTCCATTATTACTGATCAGTACATTAGCTGGAGCTGATAAACCTGCCACATCGAGATCGATCACGTAATCCAAACTCTGTGGGGATGGGTAGGAAGATATAATCAGGAAGTAAGTTCCGGCAGGAAGCACATCATTATACGTTAATGTAGTACCGGAAGTAGTTTTCTGGATAACCGGTGTAGGTGGTGTAGTTGGATTTGGACAATCGATCAGGATAAATGCACCCATCCAGGATCCAGTTGTCACTATTGTTCCGCTAAGAATGGCTTCTTCAGTAGTAGTGAATTGATAAACCACATCATCACCATTTAAATAAGAACTGCTGGGTGATATATCGGTGCTGTTATAATCATCGGCATAATCAACTGTATTACCGGTTACAGCAACAGCCGGCAACGTGAGTGGAAGTGGGTCTTCACAAACAGTTCCTTGAGATGGGATCGTAGTTGTAAGCTGATGTGTTTCAGTTGCCAACGGATCATGTGTCGATGTAACTGTAATATCTACAACATCCTGAGTTCCTCCCGGGGAAGCTGGAACAGTTACAACCACAAAGAAATCAAGATTAGTAGCGGCAACAATCGTTCCGGTATTAGTAATTGTTGCATCGGTCGGAACTCC
This sequence comes from Candidatus Cloacimonadota bacterium, assembly GCA_030595905.1. Classification (GTDB taxonomy): domain Bacteria; phylum Cloacimonadota; class Cloacimonadia; order Cloacimonadales; family TCS61; genus JACNIV01. The sequence goes on from JAUVLE010000030.1 coordinate 1,216, forward strand.
ATCATCTGTCCATACAGTTGTCCAGACATTACCACTTACAGTGAGATCATAATCAGTGTCATAAATACCTGAGTTTTCTATATTAACAGTATATACAGTTTGCTGGCTCGCAAATCCATATAGTGTTGGATCTGCCGGTGTAACATTAAGATTATAACCTGTACTTGTAGTAAATGTCCAGGTTGAAGCAGTAGCACTATTATCTCCAGCTAAGTTGTAATTAACTATTTTCCATTGGTACTCGGTATTGTAAGCCAGAGTAGCCGGACTGTAAGTTGCTGCACTTCCATAAAGAGTATCAACAACTACGAGTGCACGGGTCATATCACCGAACCAGACAATTGAACTATCAACAATACAGTTATTTGTCCAGGTCAAAGTGGGATTTATTGACACATTAGTAGCTAAGTGTGCAGGATCAGGATTAGTCGGTGGATCGAGTGTAATTACATCTATTAAAATATCATCGACATTCCAACCTGTATATTCAACTGAAGTATCAGAATCTAATTTCCAGCGGAATTTAACGACATTACCGGTAGCAAAAGCTGTAGCATCAAGTACTACTTTTGTCCAGGCAGTTTCTGTAACATATAACGGATGACCGAGATCATTCCAGGTTAATCCATCATCATTGGTTACTTCTACATATACCCCATCATAACCATCTTCAACATTCAAATATCTCCAGAAAGTTAATTGAACTGTTGCCAGAGCTGAACAATCAAGCGGAGGAGTCATAAGGTATGAGTTTTCACTGACATTATAGGCACCATCGACAGTTAAGTCGTTTCCGGCACATTTAGTACCGCCATGAGCTGCAGCAGGATCAGCATTACCATGTGAACCTACCAGTCCCGTAGGAATATCGATTTCCCAAGAACTGTTTGTTCCGCCCATTACCCAATCTGACACAGAACCTTCAAAGTCTTCTGTAAATGGTACTGTTTCCGGAACTATGGTAGTGAATGACCACTCCGGTCCCATTGCATTTCCAGTCATATTGAAGCATTGAATTTTCCAGTAATATGTGCTTGAGTAACTTAATGGAACTACACTAGGTATTGTGCAAGTATTTCCATAAACAGTGTCTATTATTGCTGAGAAGGGAGATCCCCACCAGACAAGACATGAATCTACAACTCCGTTATTGGTCCAGGACAAAGTTGGATTTAATGACACATTAGTAGCTGAGTCAATAGGATCCGGATTTGTTGGAGGATCTGGAACAGGTGGTGCATTTACAATCAATGTAACCGGGATAGTAACCGTAGCATCTGTTATTACTTGTCCATCACTTTCAATTACAATATCCGCCGTTTTGGTAACACCACCAAGACCGGATGTATCAAAATGAACATTGATATTTACATTACCAGCAACAGGAACCTGACCTGCATAATTATCTAATGATAACCATGTTGGCTGGTCGAATAATTTTACTGCGGCAATATATTCATAACCAGCGTATAATCCCCAATTTCCGGCAGAACCTGTATAAGTATGTCCGGTTGCCAGATCCGTCATACAACTCGAAGGATGACCACTGACATCGACAGGTACTACAGTAACATAGAAATCTCCGTTAACTGTAACTGCCGTTGGTAATTGGTAAATATACTGAACCAAATGCTCTGCTTCTAAATCTCCCGATTCATGAAGAAGAGTTGCACCATCGGTATCATATATTTTGAAATGGAATGTAGAATCGGGCCATGGATAAGTTGGATGTATATAAAAATAGTGAGATAGTTCCGAAATCACTACCGGATATGTCAAACCAAAGTCTGTCATATCGAATAAAGTAGCTCTTTCCGGAGTTGCCCAAGTTAAGTGACTCATTTGTGCGATATTAGCATATTCATACCAGGCATAAGCTCTATTGTCTGGTGAGTTAGGATTGTTACCCGGAGAATACCAGCCTTCAGCATCTTTATCGATCGGAGCAGAGACATTATCTGTAGAGCGTTGACTTGGATCTGCTTCAACAAAATATCTCTCCGGATCCGGTCTGCTCATTTCACCATCGGATGTCTCTTCGATACAAATCGTATAATTCAAAGGAACTGTTCCGCCAGGATTTGCTATGTTCATCGTTTCATCTTGAGTTGTATTAGAATCCATAGTTTCAGTAAATGAACCTGGAGTTACCTGAATTTCCGACCAATTGAGAGCAAAGTCAACTGTAGTAGTAGCACCATCTGTAATAACTACACCACCCTGAGAGGCAGTTTCATAATCAGTAGCTTCGCAGGTTACAGTATAAGTTCCGAGTGGAACATCATTAACAGTGTAATCACCAAGAATATCCGTAATACCCGATTGTAAACCGATAGTAACTTCAGCTCCTACTACTGGTGTACGTGTTCCAAATTTTATAACATTACCGGTTAATATTCCTGTTACAAGATCGAAAACTTCCACATCATCCATACAAATATCACTTTGATAACTATATACAGCATAATATTCTACTGCTCTGAACCTGATTTGGGTAGTTGCGGATTGATAAGGATTAAGATCGATATAAATTTGTTCCCATAGACCGTTTGCAGTAAGATATGCAACACTATCGGTCCAGGTTGTTCCATCAAAAACATCTATGAACAATTCAGAGGAATTAACATTATCTCCAATCCAGTACCAGAATGAAACGTTAGGATTTGATAATCCGGTAAGATCAAGAGGTGGAGTAATTAAATTAGTCGGGTCCGCAATAGGTGCTTCACTATCATCGACCCAGGCAAAATAACCTGAACCGGTAGTATGGTCTGCACCGGCTCCAAAACCGGCGGAAGTGCCATATTTCCAATCATCTCCATCTGCACTCGGTACACTAATCCAACAATCGGGAATAGCACCGCCATTTTCAAAATCTTCTGTCCATGGATATGTTGTAATAGCGTCACAAATAGATGTAAATGTCCAAACAGGACCATTTGTAGTTAATCTATCTGCTGTATTATGAGCAATAACCTGCCATTCATATCCTGAATTACCAGTTAAACCTGAATAAGCATAAGTTCCCGAAGCTCCTGCTACAGCACCTGTTACAACTTGAGCCATATTTCCTACAAGACCGAACCAGAGGTCATAAGTATCTGTATCTGCACCAAAATCCCAGGTTAAATCTCCGGACAATGCTACACCTAATGCACCATCAGTCGGAACTGGATTTATAGGAATACCTGGTGTGCCTGCGGCTGGAACATCATAAACAATATTACCGGGTACAGCACCACCTTGCCCGGATTCGGCTACTACTGTCCCTACTTCATTCTTGACCTGATATTCATTCTCTTCTGCCCAGCTTCCGGCTGTGTATGCTGTAGTTATTTGATCTCCACCTGCTACAGTAAAGCCAAAAATATCCGGACCAGCGCCGGTAGGCACTGTAATATCATCTAATACAACAACGCCATTTACTAAAACATCGATCATCCCACCGTTCCAACCATCACCATAACTATCAACTAACTCGATGGTATAGTCGAGGGCGAAAGAAAGACTTACGGCGAACACCAACACAAAAAACAAAATCACTTTTTTCATAATTTTCTCCTTTAAGAATTATTTTTTTATTTCATAATAAAAAACCATATTTGCGAAATTATATTTTCATAAATAAATAAGTGAAATTTGCGAAAATTAACGGTTTCTTTTATTTATTAACGGTTCTCAACTTATCGCATTAAACCTCAATCCACACACAACATATCCTACATTTTATAAAGAACAATTACGTAAACGAAAATCTTTCAAGTTGGAATTTAAAAATCGATAGTATTTTGTCAAATATTTTTTTGCATTTAGAAGGAAATTTATGTTATTGCATATATCGTGCCATTTTAGAATATTGCTTTTGGAAGATACTAATTATTTCTCTATCCTATTGGAAAATAATGTAGTTATTCAAAATAACAAAATTGTTGTCTTAAAAATATTCGATAATTCTTATTAAAAAAAATATTTATCTCGGGACATTATTGTACATGTTGTGACATCTTGTGAGACTTTTTTGATACAACTTGTGCTGTCTTGTTGCGGAAAGACTGTCCGCTCACTTCGGTGGGTGAAAACTCCCTGCTGTTCCACCGATTGGCAATTCCCTGTTCCATCGACTAACCCAGTGAAATATCCTGCGGATTTCACGGGTTAAAAAGTCGAAGGTTAGGGTTTGGGATGGATACTGTCATTCCCGCGAAAGCGGGAATCCATAACTTAAAAACAGATACCCGATCCAGCCTTCGAAAAGCTACGGCTTGGCAGGCAAGTCGGGTATGACAGGTGTTATGAACTCGACTCGGGTTTAGAAAACTCGAGTTGGGTTCAACTCGTGTGGTTCAGGTTGCAAACCTGAACCAGCAGTATTTGACGGAAGCGAGAATCCCTGCTAACCTGCACCGCCGAAGCTGTCTCGCCATATCCGGCAACTGCCGGAGAAGGCAGAAGTTTGGCGAAGGCGTGTCCCTCTCCCGCTCCTGTGTCACCGGCGAGGGAATATTAGATGCCGTAGTAAGAACTTTCTTCTTGCTATTCTTGACCTGTGAAATTCAGCTTGCTGAATATTTCACCGGGTTCTACGTTTCCCCCGTGGAATAAAATCAAAGATTTTCTCCGATTAATCGGGGATTCCACGGGGTGAACCTTTTTTTGAAAGGGAACTGCAAAGGATTCTAAATCACCGGCGAGGGAACATAAGAAGCCGTAGAAAGAATAAAAGAAGTTCGTTCAATCAGGGATTGAGTCAACATAATTGTCATTCCCGCGGAAGCGGGAATCTATGAACTTAAAAATGGATACCCGATCACTGTCGGGTATGACAGGTGTGGATCCCGCCACGGACCTGTTAAATATTCAGCGACTGCTGGATTTCACCCTAATGAAACTAAGAAAGATTTCATGGGGCAGGCAGGTTAAAAGTGTCGGGTTACTTCACCAGAGTAAGTCCAGATTTTTCCCAGCCGATTATCCCGTTTATCATATGAAAAGTTTTTTCAAATTCAAGGTCTTTCATCATCATAACTGCTTCTTCACTATCCCTTCCCGATTTGCAATATACCATGTATATTCTCGATCTATCTAATAATTTTAATATTCTAAAAAAACTCTTACTATGAATATCAATATTAATAGCACCGGGAATATGACCATTATCAAAATCTTCCTTTGTTCTTACATCCAGTATAATTAGTTTATCCGATCCTTTATACTCCTCGATCATGTAAAAAGCATCTTTCACATTTATATTGAATTCTTTTTTTTCTATTTTTGTTCTAACAACATTTTTCTTGATCGAACCCTGAGCTATCAAGTTTATTGAACTATGCTTCGGATCGTTTGAAATAACCGTGATATTTGATTTCATAATATTTGTTGTTTTGATCGGCTTAATGGAAATAATTATTTTCCCCTTATTGCCCGGTTTAATAATCCGGTCAAAATTTTGCAGTTTAAATAAATTATTACTGACTTCAATATTGTGGACTTTCAAATCTTTTTTGCCTTTATTCTCAAATTGTAATTCAACTTTTCTAATTTTATGAAGCTCAAATTCTCCCAGCTTAATTCTATTCTCAGGGAAATAGATTATTGGTGAATTGGCTAATTCCTTTTCAGAAAGTTGAGAAAAATCTTCCACAACATTTGCAATTACAGAAAGTGTACCGGTAATATCCCTTTCTCCTTCTTTCATGTTCAGTTTTATATGATCAGTCGATTTGCCGTATTTCTTTTTATCTTTGGATTTAAAGGTTACGATCAGCTTACCCCTCTGTTTGGATTTTAAAATTTCAGGAGTAATTTTAACTGAAATATATTCCGGTGAGTAAAGTAAACTGAGATTAATTTTTTCTTTGGTAGGATTTTCTATTTCTAAAGTCCTTCTTACTTTTTTGGGAAAAAGAACATCTTTATAATCAATGCGATTATCTTCACTATTAAGCTGTCCAATTCTTTTTCTCAGTTTCCCGGGAGTAGCGATCACCTTGCCTTTAACTTTTAATTTTACTACTTTTTTTTCTGCATTGGAAGTAACCGTGATCGATTTTCCAAAACGTCCGGGTCTGTTTTGAGATAAATATTTAACTTTAACAAAACCTTTTTTACCGGGATCGATCGAACCAGTTGACCAACTGGGAGATGTGCACCCTCAGGACGCCTTAACTTTGATAAGCTTTAATGGTTCGTCACCTGTATTGGAAAAAGTAAACTCGTATTCATAAGGTCCGCCATCTTCTTCGATGTCACCAAAATCATGAACTTCTTTTTCAAAGGTGATGATCGGAACTGAATGAAGAGAAATCGTTAGAATAAAAAATATTAGTACAATGATAAAATTTTTCATATTTCTGTTTCCTTTTTAAAAATTCTGGAAGTTATTCTTTTTATTTGTTTTTTTTTGTCATTATTTTTTTTCATTTACCTTGAAAAGGTTTACCCACAGAGGTGCTCTCTCATGTAGACTTTTTCAATGGTTTCTTTCATTTTCTCTCTTGTTTTCCCGCTCGTTTACAAGCCGTAGTATTGCAGATAAATCTCGTGAACATGTCCGGCTTTTTTTTAATTGCTTCTGTCATTCCCGTGCAAACGGGAATCCCTGCTAATCCCTTTTAGCAAACTGTCATTCCCGTGAAAGCGGGAATCCCTGCAGTAGAATCCCTGCTAATCCCTTTTATCAAAAGGGATCATAAGATGCCGCAGTAAGAACTTTCTTCTTGCTTTTCTACGTTTCCCTTTTTTTGAAAGGGAACTGCAAAGGATTCTAAATCACCGGCGAGGGAACCAGCCAAAGGCTGACAAGCATAAGAAGCCGTAGAAAGAATAAATGAAGTTCGTTCAATCCCCGATTGTCCGGCAACTGCCGGATAAAAATAATAGTCTCGGTCATATAAAAATGAATTCACACCGGGACGGTGTTCAGGGAAAATAAATGGGTTCAATCGGGACGATTGAACCAACATAGGTGTCATTCCCGTAAAAACGGGAATCTAAAACTTGAAATAGATACCCGATCCAGCCTTCATAAAGCTTCGGTCTTCTCCGGCAGTTGCCGGATACGCCCAGACAAGTCGGCTTGGCAGGCAAGTCAGGTATGACAGATGTGGATCCCGCCACGGAGTGTCGGGGCACTGAAAAAAAACCGCTCCGTTACCGGAGCGGTTTAATTGTCTGTCTATAATAAATATTATTTACAATAGACTTTCACTATACAGGTATTATTTGAGTAACAGCATCTTTTTGATTTCTGTATAGCTTTCAGATTTCAATTTGTAGAAATATACACCGGATGCAATTGATTTTGCATCCCACTTGATATTGTGCTCCCCTGCATCCAATCTCATAGATTCAACAACCTGACCCTTAACGTTGAAGATGGTCAATTCGGCTGTTTCACCTTCTTTGATGTCGAATTTAAGGAATGTGCTCGGGTTGAATGGATTCGGATAGTTACCATAAAGCATTGTTACAGTTGGAAGTTCTGGGATTATCTCGCCTTCCATTGTTGCGCTTATTGGTCCCCAGAGATTTGTTGCTCCATCATAATCGATACTTTCCAGCCAGTAGTTGTATGTAACACCGATCTCAACTTCTTCATCATTGAAGATATAATCATGAGGTTCGGTAGTATTTGCTGCATCGATAATTTCAGATACAAAATCTACCGAAGAAATATCATTTTCGGAACGATATACCTTGTAACCCACCATGTTGCATTCGGATTGTGTAGTCCAGTTGATAGAAATAAACTCGTTTTGAACAACGATGGCTGTGAAACTGGTAAGTTCAACGGGAAGTGCGCCATCATCCAATCCGAACATAATAGCAAGATCAGAACCAAACATAGGACCGCCACTTCCATTATTACGATACTCAATACCGAGAGTACCATCTGAATTCTCAATTCCAACTAATGCATCATTATCAATACCTGTTGAAGTTGTACTTTCAAGATCGTTATACTGAATTTTTATATTCCCATTAGGATATAGAATTATCTGGAAGGTTATCCATTCGGAATTGTTATTATAATCATAATAATGATAATAAGTAACCACAAACTGAGATACATCTCCACCATAATAAATCGCTCCGTTAGGCGTTCCAGCATCATAATCAAGGTCCATTGCACACCCGCAAATCATATTATCAGGAGCTCCTGTATCAGGAATAGAACTGCCTCCATTAGTTCCTGAAGCACCAGTTTCAAAAGTAAGGTAACCATTACTACCAATAAATACATTATCTGTTCTGTAAGTATTTCCAAAATAAGTGAAATCAAATCCAATGTCAGGAACCGTGAAATATCCATCATCAGCAGAACCTGATGTCCAAGTTGTAATTTCTGTATGTCCGGAATAATCAATCCAGCTATAACTCGGCTGGGAAGGAGCACCTGCTGCTACTGAATTAGCAAAATAGTAACCACCTTGTGCAGCTCCACCGCCACCGTAGTTGTCATCCCAGCCATTACCTGATAACGGAATATCGTGTTCGGTTCTTGCTAGGTTATCTACAATATGCAGATTGGCTGTTTTAACTCCTTGAGAAGTAGGTGAGAATGTTACATCTACTGTCATTGATTGACCGGCAGTTAAATTTACCGGATATGTATTAACGTCAGCTAAACCGAACTGATCTGAATTAGTGCCGGTTATAGAAATCGCAGGATCAATGGTTAATGTGCCAACGCCAATATTGGAAATAATAAATGTTTGTGCTGTAGAAGATGAACCAACATTTACAGCGCCAAATTCTTTACTGGAAGGAGAGCATTGAAATATTGGGTCGGTTGGTGCTTCATCAACAGTTACATCATCGATTGCCATATCGCCTGTGTAACTACTTCCTTTGATCCCTCTGAATCTAAATTTTACTGTTTGACCTGAATAAGTACTTAAATCTACAGTTCTTTCAAGCCATGGATCACTTTGATTTGCCTGTTGCTGCCCGATTAGAGCAGTTGTAATATCATTAACCCAGCCGGAGCCTGCATCTATGTCCAGATGAAGCTCACCCATAGCAGCACCATACATGTGATACCAGAATTTAATTAGAGGTGTTGTTAAGCTGGATAGATCATAAATCGGTGAATAAACATAAGCTTCATCACCTGCAGAACCACTTGATGCTTCTGTGAAGAGGTAATTACCTGTTGATGATCCAGTTGTATGGTCAACATTAGGTCCAGTACTACCTGATATAGTACTTCCTTCATCAACATTCCAACGGAATAAAGAAGTTGTATTCCCGGGACTGGTACTCCAACCATTTGTATATCCTGTTGCATTCGTATTTACTGTAAATGTTTCAAAATCTTCTAGTGCCGGATAAGAATTGATTGCAGTCATAAAACTCCAGACAGGACCATTGGTGGTTAATCTATCAGCAGAATTATGAGCAATAACCTGCCATTCATATTCTGTGCCTCCATTCAAACTTGAATAAGCATAACTGCCGGGAGTTACTGCATCAGCACCTGTTACAACCTCTACCATACTACCCGCTTCACCAAACCAGAGGTCATAAGTGTCTGTTGCAGCACCAAAATCCCAGGTTAAATTCCCGGATGCTGCTACACCAGTGGCATCATCTGCTGGGTTAGGATTTGTAGGGTCACCAGGAGCACCTGCCAGAGCATAATCAACTGTGATATAAGGTGGATTTGTTTCGTTCCAGCCATCGTATTCTAAATAGTAATCTCCATAACCTTCATGTTCCCATAAACCAACTCCGAACCAATCACTGGCAAGTTGTGCTTGAAGGTCAGTAACAGCATCTGCTCCTAAATCCTGAACAAACCAGCCTGGATCTGGAAAATTACTAAGATATTCATAATACGTGTGTCCATCTGCACAATCAGTAAAAACAGAAGCAGGTGTACCTAACAAAGGGTCATTCTCGATCTGCATAACTTTGAAGTATGCATAGTTATCTTCACTAACATAAATATGCAATTCAACAGAGTTTATTGTTACTGCATCAGAAATTCCAGAAACGTCAAATCGTGCCCATCCATGTTCAACTTCACCTGACTGTGTTCTAATCATACTGGTTTGAGTGAAATTTGTTCCATCTGTAGAGCCAGTATTGTAATCAGCAGAATTAGGATAACAATCAATAATGGCACCAAACGCCATACTTGCTGTAAACAGCATAATACTTAAAATTACAATAATTTTTTTCATAATTTTCTCCTTAATTTTTTTTCTTTTTTTAATCTCATAATAAAAAACCTTATTTGCGAAATTATATTTTCATAAATAAATAAGTGAAATTTGCGAAAATTAACGATTTCTCTTTTATTTTTAACGGTTCTTAACTTAGTTTATTAATCCTCAATCCACACACAACTATTCTTTTTATAATGAACATTGATTTTTTATTTACAATTAAGAATTTAATATTTTTTTTGTATCTTTCTTGTCAAATCATTTTTTACAAAATGTTAAAAATTATTTGCATGCTGCTTCCACCGGTTAAATTGTTATTCCTCATAAGGTTTACAAGCCGTAGGATTGCGGATAAATTCTCCAAAGGCGGATAAATCCCGAGAAAGCTTGTCCTCGAGTAATCGTGGGCGGAAAATAAAATTCGTTCAATCCCCGATTGTCCGGCAACTGCCGGATAAAAATAATCGTCTCGGTCATATTAAAATGAATTCACACCGGGACGGTGTTCAGGGAAAATAAATGGGTTCAATCGGGACGATTGAACCAACATAGGCATTCCCGTAAAAACGGGAATCCACCTTCCGATCAATAGAATCCCTGCAGTAGAATCCCTGCTAACCTGCACCGCCGACCCGTCAAGACGTAGTGTAACGAAGACTGAAGCTGGCGAAGGCGTGTCCCTTTTATCAAAAGGGATCATTAGATGCCGCAGAAAGAACTATCTTCTTGCTTTTCTACGTTTCCCCCTGTGGAATAAAATCAAAGATTTTCTCCGAATAATCGGAGATTCCACGAGGTGAACCTTTTTTTGAAAGGGAACTGCAAAGGATTCTAAAAAGGAAATCCACCGATAGGTTGGTTTGTGCTCCCACCGATTAAAATCAGTGGTTAGAATTTGGGATGGATACTTATCATAGATAGTCTTTCAGAATTTCACGAGTTAAAAAGTCGGAGGTTAGGGTTTTGGATGGATGCTAATGTGTACTATTTCAATTCTCTATCTGTGGAATAATTATTGCATAGTTTTAAAAACAAAATCTCAGGAGAAAAATAATGAAAAAAAAATTAGTTTATATTGTTTTATTTTTATTCTTCACATCATTATCCGCTCAGACAGTTCCGGATACTTTGTGGACAAGAACATTTGGCGGCGGTCAATATGAATGGGGCAGGATGGTTCAGCAGACAAATGATGGCGGATATATCATCGTGGGAGAAACTCTTTCTTTTGGAGCTGGAAATTATGATATCTGGCTGATAAAAACAGATTGTAACGGCTATATCGAATGGGACGAAACTTATGGCGGATTAAATGAAGACAGAGGTTACAGCGTTCAGCAGACAAATGACAACGGATACATAATCGGAGGAACTACCGGCTCGTACGGAATGGGAATGTATGATTTCTGGTTAATAAAAACTGATGATAATGGTGTTATCGAATGGGACGAAACTTATGGCGGAACCGGCTGGGAATGGTGCTATTCTGTTCTACAAACATCCGATGGCGGGTACATAACCGTCGGTGCAAAAGATCCTTCAGGAATGGGATTGTTCGATGTTTTACTGATTAAAACAGATAGCCTTGGAAATTCTGAGTGGACCAAAACTTTTGGCGGAGACACTGCCGATTATGGAACTTGTGTACAGCAGACTGTAGATGGTGGTTACATTATTGTCGGCGATACTTATTCCTTTGGTGCTGGAAGCAGGGATATCTGGTTGATAAAAACCGATGAAAACGGCAATGAACAATGGACAAACACATTTGGCGGCTCCGATTCTGACAGAGGAACTTGTGTAAGGCAGACAAGCGATGACGGATTTATCATCACAGGTTATACAAAATCCTTCGGTGCGGGCGATGATGATGTTTGGCTTATTAAAACTGATAACAGTGGAAATATTGATTGGGAAAATACATTCGGTGGAACTGATCCTGATGGCGGTGAATGCGTTCGGCAGACTTTCGATGAAGGATATATCGTTACCGGTTATACTGAATCTTTCGGAGCAGGAAGTTGCGATATGTGGCTGATCAAGACCGATAGCAGCGGTGAAGTTTCCTGGACCAAAACGATCGGCAATGATGATTATGATTGGGGTAGGTGTGTTCAACAAACAAACGATGAAGGATATATTATCGTTGGTGAAAATTTTTCTTTTTTTGCCGGTGAGTATAATATCCGATTGATAAAAATAGAATCTGAAAATGTAGAAGCTGATATGATCCTGAAGCTTGACAATTTCAATTTATATAATTTCCCAAATCCATTCAATCCGAGCACGACTATTTCTTTTGAAACCACGAATTTACACGAAGATGCACGAATTGTAATTTATAATTTGAAAGGTCAGAAAGTTAAAACTTTGGAGTGCAATAACCACGTTATTGCAAAAGCGACAGAGTCGCTTTACCACGTAACCTGGGATGGAATCGACGAGAATAACCAATCAGTTTCTTCCGGTATTTATTTTTATCAATTAAAAGTTGGAAAAGATTTTTCCCAGACAAAACGAATGCTGCTGTTAAAATAAAATATTAGGAATGGTTTTAGAGTATAAAAAGATATCGCAATAATAGTAACATATTGCAAAATTATTAAGATTACTCTAAAAAGATCAATCAATGATATAATATAAAATCTTTTAAAAATTATCTGAAACCGTTGAAACGGTTTACTATTACTTCAAAATAACCTTTTAATGTAAGTTCTATATTGCATACGGAAATTTTTAAACTTGACGCAAAAATCCTTTTTTTAAAGTTTATATTCCAAAATAACTCAAAGGAAAAAATGAATGATAGAAGTTATTCGTGAAAAATGCGTAGGATGTGAACTTTGCATAAAAGCTTGTGCTTACGGCGCAATAACGATGATAGACAAGATAGCAGAGATCGATATGGATAAATGTCCGCTTTGCGGAGCCTGCGTTAGTGCCTGTCCATTTGAAGCAATTATTATCAGGAAATTCGGGCAGCAGGCGATCGATAAAAATCAATTCAAAGGTGTGTGGGTTTTTGCAGAACAGAAAAATGGTGAGATCGCTCCGGTGGTTTTTGAACTTCTTGGAAAAGGAAAAGAGCTGGCAGAGCAGAGAGAAACTGAACTCGTTGCAGTTCTTCTGGGATATAACGTCGAGAAACTTTCTAAAGATCTGATAGCTTATGGAGCAGATAAGGTTATCATCGCAGATGATCCTGCTCTTGAAAACTTCCTGGACATTCCTTATTCCAAAGCTCTCACAGACCTTGCCGTAAAATACAAACCGGAGATAATTATTTCCGGTGCTTCTGTAATGGGACGTTCATTTATTCCGCGTGTTGCAGTTGAATTGAAAACAGGACTCACAGCCGATTGTACCGGATTGGAAATAGATAAGGAAAGCGGTGGACTTCTTCAGACACGACCGGCATTTGGCGGTAATATTATGGCAACCATCGTTACTCCGAATCATCTTCCGCAAATGGCAACCGTTAGACATAAAGTTATGGACCCTATCGAAAAAGATGAAACAAGGAAAGGCGAAGTCATTGTTGAAAAGATCGATCTTTCCGGATTAAAAAACGATACAAAATTCCTGGGATTTGTAAAAGACGAAACTCAAACAGTAAACCTTACGGAAGCCGATTTCGTAATTTCCGGCGGCAGGGGACTAAAGAATAAAGAGAATTTTGCTCTTTTGGAAAAACTTGCCGGAAAACTCGATGCGGCAGTCGGTGCATCCCGCGCGGCGGTCGATGCCGAATGGATACCATATCCTCATCAGGTGGGTCAGACAGGTAAAACCATCAAGCCAAAGGTTTATATTGCCATCGGGATATCCGGCGCAATTCAACACCTGGCAGGAATGCAGTCTTCTGATTACATCATCGCAATTAATAAGGACAGTGATGCTCCTATTTTTAAAGTTGCAGACCTTGGACTGGTGGGTGACCTTTTTGAAATTGTTCCCCAGATCACAAAAAAACTTAAATAGGTTCAAATGAAGATCAATGCTTTTGCTTGTGTTCATAACGCAGATAACGTTTCCAGAAATACAAGTATAGAAATCAAAAGCGATTTCCTCAGATCGAAAGGATCGATCCTGGATTGTTCGGATTGCATTGCCTATCCTCCTTTTATAAACAGCCATGACCATCTGGTAAGTAACTGGTTTCCGAAAGCAGGAGAAAAAAAACCTTTCCCGAATGTAGATATCTGGGTAGAAGAAATGAAAAGTACAAGATCATTTCTTGAAAGGAACAAAGTATGGATAAACGATGGAAGCTTTGACCTGACAAAAGGAACCGCCGGATTGATCATTTCGCTGGGAATATATAAAAATCTTTTCTCCGGTTGTGCTGTTGTGCAAGACCATATTCCAAATCAAAAAGATGAATATTATCAAAATAACCCCATAACGATCCTGAAAGAATACACTCAATGCCATTCCCTTTCTATGGGAAACTGGTGGGGCGGAAAAACTGCGGCGGAAGAATGGAAAGACTCACAGGGAAAAAAGCCCTTTATCATTCATATCGGAGAAGGCATCGATGACAAAGCAAAATTATGCTTTCCCAAACTGGAAGAATTAGACCTTTTGAAACCAAATACATTGTTAATTCACGGAATTGCCTTAAGCAGAAAACAACTTAAAAAATGTGCTGAGATAGGAAGTTCGATCTGCTGGTGTCCGGATTCTAATTTATTCCTTGTTGGAAAAACACTGGATATCGAATCTTGCCTGGAATTCGGAGTGAACGTCGTTCTTGGAACAGATTCAACCATGTCCGGTAGTATCAATATTCTTGAAGACATAAAAACCGCAAAAAAGAATTTCCTCGATATCCCGATGAAAGAAATATTCAGGATGGTTACTTCAAATGCAGCTAAAGCACTTTTCTTAAAAGATTATTCGGGACAAATAAAAGATGAGACTGCCGAGCTACTTCTGATCAAGAAGAAAAACGATGATCCTTTCCGGAACCTTTTGGAAATCGATAATAACAATATCGAGCTTTTTATTCATAAAGGCATTCCAATATATGGGAATCAGAAATTCCTGGATAATTTCAAGATAGAGCTTTCAGATTATTTCTTATTTGAAACCAGGAACGGGAAAAAGTTCGTTCTCGGTCATCCCGAAAAAAATATTGAAAAAATAGATTCGATCCTTGGCTATCATAAAGATTTCCCTTTCTTACCATTTTAAAGATCAACACAGAGCCACAAAGACACAGAGTACACAGAGAATAATTAGTGTGAAAATACAGGGAAAAGATCAACACAGAGCCACAAAGACACAGAGTACACAGAGAATAATTAGTGTGAAAATACAGGGAAAAGATTAACACAGAGACACAAAGACACAGAGTACACAGAGAATAATTAGTGTGAAAATAAAGGGAAAAGATTAACACAGAGACACTGAGACACAGAGCACACAGAGAATAATTAGTGTGAAAATAAAGGGAAAAGATCAACACAGAGACACTGAGACACAGAGTACACAGAGAATGATTTTAATAAAAGTTAAAAGGGGAAATAAGTATGACTTTGGAAGAGTTGAATAAAATAAGCAAACAAGTTCTTGATGCTGCTATCGAAGTACATAAACAATTAGGTCCCGGCTTATTGGAAAGTGTTTATGAATATTGCTTGTGCAAGGAATTAGAACTAAGAAATATTAAATATAAGAGACAAGTTAAAATCCCCGTTTTCTACAAAAATGAGCCTGTTGGTACAAATTTTATTATTGATATTCTAGTGGAAAATGAATTAGTATTAGAACTAAAAGCGGTTGAAATAGTATTGCCTGTTCATAATGCCCAACTCCTATCTTATTTAAGATTAACAAATAAGCGATTAGGGATACTTATCAATTTTAATGTTCCCAGATTAGTAGATGGCTGGAAAAGAGTTATCAATGGTTATTGAAAGATACATAAACACAGAGAATGATTAGTGTGAAAATAAAGGGAAAAAGTCAACACAGAGACACAAAGGCACAGAGAACACAGAGAATGATTAGTGTGAAAATAAAGGGAAAAAGTCAACACAGAGACACTGAGACACTGAGTACACAGAGTAAATTTCTTTATTTTTTCTTCCTATGTTCCAATACACCCATATTGAAAATTGAGTTCTTTACCGTTTCATTATTTTCTTCGTGTCCTTTTTGCCTCAATGATTCTGTATTGAAGATCGGATTTTTTACCTTTTCTTTTCTCTGTGCCTTTGTGACTCTGTGTTGAAGTTATGTTAAATCTATCGGAAATATTCTATAGCATTCAAGGTGAATCCACTTATGCCGGACTGCCCTGCATTTTTATTCGTCTGGCAGGATGCAATCTGAAATGTAAATACTGCGATACAAAATACAGTTATGATACAAAATTTTCATTAGAAACTCAAGAAATTCTGAACAAAATTAAAATATATTCTCCTGTAAAATTAGTAGAAATAACCGGTGGTGAACCGCTCTTGCAGGAAGAAGTTTATACTCTGTTCGAGCTTCTTAATAATAATAATTATAAGATATTACTGGAAACGAACGGCTCGATCAATTTGCAGAAAGTCCCGCAATATGTCACTAAAATAGTCGATGTCAAATGCCCGGGAAGTGGTTATGAAGATAGTTTTCTTAAGGAAAATCTGAAACACATTTCTTTCGGGAAAGACGAAATAAAATTTGTTATTTTAGATAGACATGACTACGATTGGGCAAAGGATTTTATTAAAAAACACGATTTGCAAAAATATATAATTCTCTTTTCACCTGTATTGGAAAAGCTTGAATCCCAAAAATTAGCAAAATGGATTATTGAGGATAAGTTGCCGGTTCGGATGCAGTTGCAATTACATAAAATTATCTGGGGAAAAGATAGAAGGGGAGTTTAAGTTTAGAGTGCACTATCCGCGTTAGTTTTACGCTCGTTCGTAAGTTGAACTTGCTTACATGATTGGATTGAAAAACTCAACTTATCAATTAATTCCTTGTCATTCCCGCGAAAGCGGAAATCTAAGAACATTAAAAGAAAGATTCCCAATCCAGCCTTTGTATAACTCCGGATTGGCAGGCAGAGTTGGGAATGACATTTTCCCACATCTGTCATGTCATCCCTGACCAGATCGGGGATCTCTCAATAACAGAGATATCCACTAATGCTCAATAGCCCTGTCCTTTAGAGTGGGGTAACAGAGATGTCCACAAATGTACCCAATAGCCCTGTCCTTTAGGGCAGGGGAACATAGTAATCACAACGTCCCCGCTACTTTTTCTTGATCAAGAAAAAGTAGCTAATTTACGTTGGTATCGTTTCTGTTCTCGCCCTGAAGGACGAGGTTATTGATATTTTGCCTATCTCAATGAAGCTTATTGCGAAGGCGGATTCATTACTAAAACCTCTATCTTCCCCGCTCTCTCCATTTCTCCCAAATATTTTTCAAGTTCTTCTTTTTTCTGATCTTCAATTGAAATCTTCAATTTGATCTTATCTGAGTATTCGCTATCTAAAATATCTGCTCCCATATTTTTTATTTTGTGCTTTAATATTTCCCCAAAATCGTAAGTTGTAATGATGTTAAATTCAGTTGTTTTTACCAGTTTCTTGAGTGGAGCTTTTGCAATAGCATTTCCCACGCTTTGACCATACGCTTCTATCAAACCACGGATTCCAAGTTTAACTCCACCAAAGTAACGGGTTACAACGGTAACTATATTGGTCATATTATGTTTTTTCAGTGCATTCAGCATCGGTTGCCCGGCAGTTCCGGAGGGCTCTCCGGCATCGGAGCTATGGAAAGTCTCACCTCTATCTCCCACGATATAAGCCCAGCAGTTATGATTGGCTGTTTTATGTTCGACCGAAATCTTTGAGATGTAATCTTTAGCTTCCTTCATGCTTTCCACATAATGCAGATGTGCAATAAAACGTGAGCGTTTGATTTTTGTTTCGATCTTCCTTTCTTGTGCAACTGAATAATAATATTTCATCTCATTTCACCTTGTAGCCCGTCAGTCTCTGACGGTTCTCCCAAAAAGCAGTAGCCCGTCAGTCTCTGACGGTTTTCCC
>JAUVLE010000219.1 GCA_030595905.1 Candidatus Cloacimonadota bacterium
ACCGATTCGAATTTTAAGCAAGCGACAGACTCCTTAGAGGTTCACAGACCTTGGAAAATATCGGTCGTCTTGCTTACCTATTTTTGATTTTTAAAAACAACCCTTTTATGGGTACAAAAAATTTATTTAATAGTAGGAGAAATTATATGATTCAACTACAAAATCTAACGAAAGATTATGGAACATTAAGAGCAGTAGATCATATTAATTTTGAGATCAACGATGGAGAGATACTCGGATTTCTAGGACCCAACGGAGCAGGCAAAACTACAACATTGCGAATGATAACCTGCTTCCTAAATCCAACCGAAGGTAACATCTCTATCGAAGATTTCAATGTCTTGCAAAACTCAGAGGAAATCAAAAAGATGATCGGTTACCTGCCAGAGCATAATCCTCTATATACCGATATGACTGTTCATGATTACCTTAAGTTTATTGCGCAGGTTAGAAACGTAGAAAATTTCAGGAAACGATTAAAGGAAGTTACCACAAAATGTGGTTTGCACGGGATTATCGAAAAACCGATAAACACATTATCCAAAGGCTATAAACAGAGAGTTGGAATTGCACAGGCTATTTTTCACAATCCAAAGATACTTATACTGGATGAGCCGACTTCCGGTCTTGACCCGAATCAAATTGTAGAGATAAGGAAGCTGATCAAAGAACTGGGAAAGGAAAAAACCTTGTTGATTTCAAGCCATATCCTGCAAGAAGTTCAAGCTGTTTGTGACCGGATCGTCATAATTAACAATGGCAAAATAGTTGCAGACGGTTCTACGGAAGAACTGAAATCCAGTTTCCAGAATAAAACAAGACTTATTCTTGAGTTCGATGCAAAAACAGAAGAAATCGAAAAAATGACAAATAAATTAAAAAATATCAGTTTGATAGAATCAAATGTAAAAGATAATGGTTTCGTTCAAGTTGAACTGGAATTCGATTCCCAGGCCGATAGAAGACCGGAAATATATGATTACATAAAAAAACAAGACTGGACATTACGGGAAATGCATCGGGTTAATATAAGCTTGGAAGACGTTTTCAGAAACCTGACAATTGAAGGAGAAGAATAATGAACATTATATCTATAATAGCACAGAAAGAAATAAAAGGTTATTTTGGCTCTCCGGCAGCATATATCATTCTTGTTGTTTTCCTGCTTCTTAGCGGTTGGTTTTTTGCCAATCCTCTCTTTATAAATAATCAGGCAGAATTACGTACGCTGTTCGGTATTATTCCCATTATTTTTCTTTTCTTTATTCCAGCCATAACTATGGGACTTATCTCCAGGGAAAAGAACAGTGGAACCATCGAAATACTCACAACTCTTCCAATAAAAGATACTCAAATAATAATGGGAAAATTCTGGGCATCACTTGCTCTTATCGGGGTTGGACTTCTATTCACGCTCGTACATTTTCTAACGATAGTTATACTTGGAAAGAACATAGATTTCGGAGCGATCTTCTGCGGTTATATAGGACTGATATTGCTGGGAGCGGTTTACAGTGCGATCGGGATTTTTTCTTCCAGCATTACAAACAACCAGATAGTAGCCTTCATCATCAGTTTCTTCATTGTGTTTTTCTTCTTTATTCTTCAATACTCTCTAATGTTTATACCTAGTTTTCTGGTTGGGATTTTTCAATATCTCAGCATTGGCTATCACTTTTCAAATATTTCACGCGGTGTTATCGATACCAGGAACATCATCTATTTCCTCAGTTTGATCGTGTTATTTCTTAAACTCTCTCAAATTGCACTTGAATCCAGGAAATGGAAATAGGAGGAGATCATGAAAAAAAATATATGGTTTGATGTAATAATACTTTTAGCGATAATTATATTCCTGAATCTTGTTTCTTTATCCGTTTTTACCAGGATAGACCTTTCAAAAGGTAAGATATATTCTCTTTCAAAATCCAGTAAACAAGCAGTTAAAAACCTTGAAGACAGATTGGTTATCAAGGCTTACTTTTCCAAAAATCTACCCGGAGAATTTGCAGATGCTCGCAGATTCATACAGGATATTCTCTCCGAATACCAGGCTTATTCTAAAGGAAAACTCCGCTTTGAATTTATCGATCCTTCAGATGAAGAAAGCTTAAAAAAAGAAGCCCAGAAAAACCAGATATTCCCTGCTTCGATGCGTGTTATCGAAAATGATAAATTTGAGGTCAGGGAAGTTTATATGGGACTCGCATTTCTCTACAAAGATAAAACCGAATCTATTCCATTGATCCAGAACACACGCGGCTTGGAATATGATATTAGCAAGACAATAAAAAAGATCGCAGCTATCGGATTGAAGAAGATCGCTTTCTATGAAATTGAAAAAGAAGACCCGCCGCAAATGCCTGGCTATCCAAATGCGAATGACGAATTTGCCACCATCCGTCAGCATATCTCAGAAAGTTATGAAGTAAGCAAAACCGACCTGAACAAACCTCTCGACAGCAATATCGAAGCTCTTCTCTTTACTGGCATCGAAGATTCGTTATCATTAATGCAGCTTATCTGCCTGGACCAATACCTGATGCAGGGCGGAAACATCCTGATCTTTCAAGACAGGATAAAAGCAAACCTGCAAACCCAGCAAGCAGAGCCGATCAATTCCAACCTGTTCGACCTTTTACGTTATTATGGAATTTCCATTAAGAACAATCTGGTTACCGATGCGGTATGCGGGCATGTTCAGGTTCAGCAGCAACGTGGTATTATCAGAATGGCAAGACCCGTAAGTTACCCTTTCTTCCCGGTTATAAACAATGTGAACAAAGAAAATCTGATCGTTAAAAACCTTGATTATATGCAGCTTATCTTCGCTTCGGAGTTAGATACTACAAAAACAGGCAAAGACCTCCGGTTCGAGCCGTTGCTTTATACTTCCGAGAATTCAGGAGAGATCGCAATGCCCGGACTGGATATTTCCCTGCAGAAGTATATGAACCAGAATTTGAAAGCCATGTTTATCGACCCTCCTAAGATAGTGGCGGGAATTTACAGCGGTTTGTTCAAAAGTTACTTTATTGATAACGTTGAAACTATGAATATAATCCCGCAGACTACCGAAAGCAAAATATTGATAGTTACAGATTCCGATTTTATAAAAGAAGGCGCTGGTGCCGGAGTAAAAGGCAACCTTGATTTTGTTTTGAATGCAGTGGATTATATGGCTTCCGAAGGATCACTTATCGAGATACGTTCAAAAGAAACGGAATTCAAACCATTGAAAGAACTCAGCAGTGGAAAAAGAAAATTTATTAAATGGCTCAACATCCTTCTGCCGTCGATCCTGCTTATTATCGTTGGGATATTACATTATAGAAAAGAACTAAAACAAAGAAAGATCATTGGAGAGCTTTATGAATAAGAAACATAAAATATACATTGCTGTTCTGGCAGTACTTGTTATACTTTTCCTGGTTACAAAGCTGAATGATAAAACAGAGCGTAAAATTTCATTCTTTGAAGTTGATTCTACAAAAATTGAACGCATCGAGATCACAACAATAGAAGACACCCTTAAGCTGGTAAAAAGGGATAATTCATGGTTTATCGAATACCCCATCGAATGTCCAGCAAGCCCGAATAAAATAGAAAAATTCTTTGAAAAAGTATTAAGCATTAAAACTTCCAACCTGCCTATTTCGGAACAGGAAAGCTCTTTTGAAACCTACAAACTCACGGATAGTCTATCTACAATTATCAAGCTATATGGGAAGGACAATAAACTACTCGATGTTTCTTTGATAGGAAAAAGTTCATCACACTCCAATACTCCAGCCCGAAAACAAGGGGAAAATCAAATCTACCGGCTCGAAGAAAACATCACTTATGATATCAAAACAGAAACTTCAAACTGGAGAAAGCGAGAAGTTTTTGAACTTGATAAGGAACAAATAGCAAAAATATCCGTTCTTTATGAAAATATCGGATATGAATTAACTGCGACAGATACGTTATGGCAATTTGAGGATGGAGAAAATTCGGTTTCTATTCAACATAATAATCAAGCTCTCAGGACCATCCTGAATTCTCTATCCAAAGTTAATGTTTCCCAATTCATAGATGAAGATATCGAAAATTATCTTATCAGACTTCAGCAGCCAACTCTCGAGATCGGTATAAATATGTATGATGAAAGCAAATACTACCTGCGTGCTGCACTCGATGATGACAATAAATATGTTCTGCAGGTTAATAATGAAACAGACCATTTATACACGATCTACGAAAACTGGTTGAAAAAATTCCAGAAACAGGCAGATGATTTTAGGAAGTGATCTATAGCCTATGTATTTACGAATAGGTTCCTATTGCAACAAACCAATGGCTTGTAAACCATTGGCATTGCCAGGTCGAGATAGCAATTATGAGGGTGTATGGTTATTCAATATGTTCTTAGCACAGGGTATTAGCCCTGTGGAAGCTAAGAAAGAGTGTAAAGCTACATAGTAGCGACATATAAAAATATTCCGCACCTACGGAGCTTTCTATTCAACCCCTTCAGGGTTGGTTGGTTTTTTCTTTATTTAGGGGCTGTCCCAGAACCCAAGAAAAAGATTTACACAGGTAAACGAATTTATAAATTAGAACTATGAAAAAATATAAAGAATATAATCAGCATCAAGGTTTGGCGTTACCGCCTTACCTTGAAGAATTAATTGACGAGCGTC
>JAUVLE010000074.1 GCA_030595905.1 Candidatus Cloacimonadota bacterium
CTAAAAGAATCTCGATGGATGTACAATATTCACATAAAACAATCAATGAAAAATTATTAAAAGAGTTAGTTTCTTTAAGTATCTATGATGAAGGTCCTAAACTTGCTCAGGAATTCTTACATAGAAATGGTATTTTTCTTATTGTCGAGCCCAATCTTTCACACACGCATATCGATGGAGCTACTTTCTGGATAAAACCTGACAATCCCGTTATTGCCCTAACAATTCGGTATGATCGTTTAGATAATTTCTGGTTTACTTTGCTACATGAAATTGCTCATTTAAAACTTCATTTTGATAAGAGCGATTATATTAATTTTGTTGATAATTTAGATTTTAAAAGTAAAGATCAAATTGAATTAGAAGCAGATACTTTTGCCAAGCAGGCTTTAATTCCAAAAAATTATTGGAATAATGACCTTTTAGATAATTACAATTCTGATATTATTATGAGATTTTCAAAAAAAGTTGGTGTTCATTATGCCATTGTTGCAGGTAGAATACGCTGGGAAAATAATAATTATAAATTACTGTCAAATTGGGTAGGATATCAACAGGTAAGAAAATTGTTTTTTAACTAAATTACCTCTTGATTTGTCAAATATATTTTATGAAAATCGAAATTACTGAATTCCTAAAACAAGCAGAAAATCACACGGTCATCGATGTCCGCACTCCGGCTGAATTCCAAAAAGGACACATCCCCGGAGCGTTCAATATTCCTCTGTTTTCTAATGAAGAACGAGCGGTCGTTGGTACAAAATACAAACAGGAAAGCCGGGATACGGCTCTTATTCAGGCTTTGGAATTCGCAGCACCCAAAGCTGCCGGCTTTCTTGATGAACTAAAAAAAATATCTCCTTCAAAAGAAATCCTGGTACATTGCTGGCGAGGTGGAATGCGCAGCGCCGGCATGGCAAAACTTTTTGAAGCGGACGGCCGTAAAACCGCTACACTCTGCAAAGGTTATAAATCATATCGAAATTATATTCGCCAGAGTTTTGAAAATAAAGCAGATTTGATAATCATCGGTGGTATGACAGGCAGCGGGAAAACAGAGATACTTTATGAGATCGGGAAGTTGGGAGAGCAGATACTCGACCTGGAAAAGATCGCACATCACAAAGGTTCTGCTTTCGGTTCTCTGGGACAGAAAAAGCAGCCAACCATCGAGCAATTTGAGAATGATCTTTTTGAAGATTGGAAGAAGCTGAATCTGAGCAAACGCATCTGGCTGGAAGACGAAAGCCAGTTGATCGGCAGAGTCCGCATCCCCGATCCGCTGTTTACACAAATGCGCTCTACGAATGTGATCAAGCTGGAACTGGATAAAAGCATCAGAATTGAAAGGCTTATTAAAGAATATTCCGATTTTGAGCCTGACCTTTTAAGAATTTCTATCACAAATATTTCCCGCCGGCTGGGTGGACTGGATACAAAAAAAGCTATCGAAGCTGTTAAGGAAAGTGACTTCCGAACTGCCATCGATATTGTTCTATCGTATTATGATAAAACCTACACATACGGGCTTGAGAAAAGGAAAGATCAAACTGTTCTCTCTTTGAAACTCGATGAAGATAATCCAAAAAGAAGTGCTGTTAAGTTGATTGATCTTGTGAAAGAGGAACTGAAAAGTAACCTTCCGAACGGTTTACACACAGAGCCATTCTTTCACATAAACCTTCGGAACGGTTGGATCAAGGAAAAGAAACCGTTGAAATAAAACATATCCCAAATAAAAAACTCCGGATTCTTCGCGTGTTTTACAGGTAAGAGCAGAAACGACATATCATGGTTTTCATTTATTCCCAGCCCTAACCCAGTTAAATGGAAATAAAAAATTTAACCCCAAAGAAATATTAAACAGAGATTTCATGGGGCAGGCGGGTTAAAGAGGACAGGGCTATTTTTTGTTAACATCTATCTGAACTCCATTTACCTCGAAGAGGTCATATATAATAGCCGCCGGTGAAACCGGTGGTATTTGGTCAACTGCATGATATTCTCGTTTCCAAGCCCCAGCTTGGAAATGCTAAAAATAATTATTCTAAAAAAATATATGATCGCCCTCATCCGCCCCGAAAGTATTCGGGACACCTTCTCCCAAACGGAGAAGGAAATTAGAAGCAAACACCTTCCGAAGCTTTCTTTCAAATTCTCTGATGTAAAAAGATTCGGAAGGTTGAATGAAGTTTGAATATTTTGGACGAGAACTTTCCGAATCTTAGTCTTCGCTACGCTACGCCCGGACAGGTCAGTAGGAAGAAATTCGTTTTGGGAAGCTTCGGAAAGGATGAGGACAACAAAACCCCGAACCCAGAACTTTGAAAAAGTTTATCGGAGAGAATCCTGCTTATAAACTTTTTCAAGGTAAAAACTTTTTCATTTGACATTAATAATTTATTCAGCGCTATTGACACTGTTCCCTGATAAGAAGAAAAAAAACACTTTCAAAAGGAGAATTTATGAAACGCAGAAACTGTATTCTTATTCTGATATTTTTATTGTTAATCGTGAATCTATCCTGGGCTAAGATGACAATTGGCGTAGTTGAGCTCGAGCAGCAAAACGATATCGGGCTGGAAAACGCTGGTAAGATCATTGCGGAAATTATTGTTGCTGATCTTGTAACCATTAACAAATATGATGTTTTAGAAAGAGTTTTATTAGCAAAAGTTGTGCAGGAACAAACTTTAGGACTTACGGGAATAATTAACAGCGATACTGCTCCAAAAATTGGAGAATTATATGGTGTTCAGGGAATTGTTACCGGTTCATTTATGAAAGTTGGTAAAAATATTTCCATCAGTGCCCGTTTGATAAATACAGAAACAGGAAAAATAATTTCAGCCAGTAAAGTAAAATTTGAAGGTTTGGAACTGTTGGAACCGCAGTTAAAAATATTGACCAATGAGCTTTCCGGCATTACACGGGAAAAATTAAAACTCCAGGAAGATATGCGAAAAAGAAAACAGATCCGTGCTGGATGCGGGATTGGATTAGGCTATGCAACAGATGATACAGATTTTAAAACAAGTATTCTAAGTATACCTCTAAATATACTATTTTACAGTAGATGGATCGATATTGATATTGTAGGTCTCCCTATAGGATATATAGGAGGGTTCAATTCAACTGTGACCTTTAATGCAAGCAGGTATTGGGGTGTATTTGTAGGCTACGAATCAATTCATTGCGTCGGTGATGATGCAAAGGATGAAGCCCGGAATAGCAACGGAACCTGGGAGGGTGGAAGCTTCGACATGGTTACTTTCGGAGCTACTATCAGACCTTCATATAAAATGAAAATCTATCTGGGAGTTGGTTGGCATGTTAATAGTAAGCTTAAATTTTCCGACTTTAGCGGTATAGGAGAAATTTCTTCTGATGATGTTGCTGTCGATAGCGGTGTATCATTCTCTAATACTATGATGATGATCGATTACGTTATTAATGATTCATGGGGAGTAAAAGGATATTTTTTCTTGGGATCTGCGGAAGAGCTGTATGAAGGTGAAGGATCATATCAAAGGAATATCTATTATGGTTTGGGACCTATTACGGGAATGATAGTTAATTACAGTTTTTCTTTTAGTAAATAGATCTTTTTTTCATTTGGCATTAATAATTTATTTAGTGGTATTGATGCTGTCTTTTAATAAAGAAAAAATTATGTTATGTATTGTTGATTTAAGCAGATTAATGTATGTTAGGCTTTACGATATAATGAGTAAATTAAAATATTTGGAGGATAAAATGATAATTAAAAAGAGTGTATTAGTAAAGATTCTAATTCTAATGATTATTTTCTTGGCAAATCCAATTTTTTCACAAGAAAATAATAAACCCAATGATTCTCTTTTTTATAAACAAAAAAAAATTTTTGATAAACTTAATGTTTTAAAAGCATGGTCCTATACAAAAGGCTCATCTGAAATATTAATTGGAGTCATAGAGAGCGGATTTGATTTCTTTCATCCAGACTTAAAAGATCAACTTATTCCAGGATACTATGCACCCAATCTCTATCATAACGAAATATATGATATTATTGGACATGGCACTTTTGTCTCTAGTATAATTGTAGCAAATTATAATAATAAAATTGGAATTACAGGCTTAGCTCCAGATTGTAAAGTATTAGCAGCATCTCAAGGAATGCCTGAGCATACATTATTGAAATTACGAAATAAGTTTTTTGAAGAAAATCCCAATGCGGATATATTAGCATTTCAAAAAGAAATGGCAAATCATGAAAAAGAACTAAATGAATGGGCTAAACGATGGGGAGAATTCGTCCCATTATCAATTGCAAAATCTATAACATATTTGGTTGATCAGGGTGTAAAAGTTATAAATATAAGCGCATACCTAAATCTGGACTTGTTAGAATCGTCTGGAATATCAAATGATATAATAAATAAACTCCATAATGCTTTCGAGTATGCCTATAAGAATGATGTAATTATAGTAATCGGAGCTGGCAATAATGCAAAAGAAGTCGTTAACTATCCTGGAAATGATAATTATACAATTGTAGTTGGTGCAACTTTACTAAATGATGAACGATGGGAAGAAGAAGTAGATTATAAAGGAAGGATTATTAAGCAAGGTTCCAATTATGGAAATCGACTTACGGTTATGGCTCCAGTGGAAAGTCTTGCTGTTTGTATTCCCCATGACATTAGATTCTACTCAAGTAAAGATGGACCTACCGGTGAAATAAATGAAGAATTTGAGGGAATGTATGATATATTATCATGTGGAGGTACTTCTTCTGCAACAGCAATTGTAACCTCGATGGTTGCTTTAGTACGCAGCGCGAGAATAGATTTAAATGCTAAAACTGTTATTGAAATAATAAAGAAAGGCTGTGATGATTTAGGTGATGAAGGATATGATATATATACTGGTTATGGGAGAATAAATTTTTTGCAAACATTGCGCCTTGCCAAAGATTATAATTGATAAAGTTTATATTATAAAATCGTGTGAAGTCCAACCACCGCTTCATATTACTGCTATTCCTCTGCGCTCCATAGTGGCTGATGAGCTCACCCCTTCATCACCATCATCAATATCTGCGGTAATCCCATTCCCACCATGTTAAAAGTGAGATGCACAAAATAAGCAGGGATCAGGCTGCCTGTTTTTTCGCGATAGTAACCTGCTATCAGTCCAAGCACTGTCGCATTAAAAATAATGAATCGCACCATCTGCCAGGGTAACTTTCCTTTCAGGCAAAGATGCATAAATCCAAACATCAATGCAGTCAGGATAACCGGCAGGCTCAAGTAAACTTTTCCTAATTTCAGTCCGATATCCTTAAGTGGTTCCAGATAGGTTTGCAGGAAGCCACGGTAAAATATTTCTTCCACAGAGCTGGCAATTATCCACACTAATATTATCTTGCTCAGGAAACTATCTTCCAAAAACGGCACTCCGGAAGATGCAACCGAAGATGTAATTTTCATATATATCCCAAACGCTAAAAAGAGAACTATCGATACACCAAATGATAGAAAGACGGACCTAAATACGGTTTTTACAGGAGCACCCTTAAATCCGAAATTCGAGAATTTGCCTTTCCCGATGATAATAATTAATAGAACAGCTACGATCAGCATAGAAAGTTGTACGATATGCGCACTGCTAAGCCAATCTACAGAATCTACTAATTTCTTAATGAAACCGATCCTGGGGATCAGTTCTCCTGTCAGCAGTATTTTTGCTCTCCAGATAACAATAGCGAAGATCAATACTAAAATCTTTTTCATAATTTAACCTCTTCCGCAGATTTATGCAGGTTCAATCATTTTGATTGAACCAGAACATTATAAAAGAATAAGATCGCATTTTCACAGTCCCACCGTCTCACAGTCTCGACTTCACTCACTCTCCATCGATCTACCATCCACCGGAAGCACCGCCGCCGCCAAAGCCGCCGCCACCGCCGGAGAAGCCTCCGAATCCTCCGCCAAAACCGCTGCTGCGACCTCCACGTCCACCGGAGAGCATACTTCCAAGAAAGAGTGCAGTGAATAAACCGCCCCGTCCCCTTCTGCCAAACGACATCAAGATCATCATAAGAATGAATACAATGAAACCAACCGGAAGTTGTGAATTATTCCCTTTTTTCTGCTGCTGCTGATATTTTGCCAACTGCTCTTCGGTGATCTCAAATTCATTTGTTATCAATCCTGTTACTGCCAGAAGTCCGTTGGCAATTCCCTGAGAAAAATTTCCTTTTTTAAATTCCGGTACGATAAAGTTACGGATAATATAACCGCATTTCATGTCTGTAAGGATCGGTTCCAGTCCGTAACCCACCTCGATGCGTATCTTCTTCTCCTGCATTGCAACCAGAAGCAGAACACCATTATCGAATTCTTTCTGTCCCAACTTCCACTTATCTGCTACGCGCAACGAGTAATCTTCCAGGTTTTCACCTTGCAAAGATTTAATAGTAAGCAATACAATTTGAGACGAAGTTTTTGCCTGGGCATCCCGCAATAATTGTTCTAATTGCACTTCTTGGCGAGAGGAAAGAACATCTCCGTAATCGTTGATCATACCTTTCAAACGGGGAATTTCCAAAGCAAATAATTGAGATGATATAAGAATGAGCGCTAATATTATTATTTTTTTCATGTTATTTCTCCAGGATATCAATTTCATCGGATAGTTCATTAATATCATCGGGTTGGATGGGAAAATGTTGAGATAGAAGTTTACCGCATTCATTTATGGATTCAATCAAATGCGAAGTTACATTTTTTTTCTTTATTCCCTCGATGATATTATCAACGATACTCTGCCATTTTTCAGGCTGGATTTTCTCGTTTATTCCACTGTCTGCAAGTAGTTCAACCCGTTTTTCCAGGATGGAGATAAAGATCAATATCCCGGTTCTGTCTTTCGTATTATACACACCGGATTCCATAAAATGACGCAAGGCTCGCTCTTTTACTTTTTGCTGCATTATCTTTTTGGAAACGATGAGCCTGTCGATCGTGGAAATATTTCCCAGAAAATAGAAAATAGCTATCACCAGGAAAGTGGAAAATCCATAAAAAATAAGCAGATAACCGATATTGTAATCCCAGAATAAACTCTGCAGCCGGTTTTCGATGCTGCCGACAAAGAACATCATCACTACAAAATAGATAAAACCGACTATAACTGCAAAGAGAAGTTCATTAACAGCATAATTGTAACTTTCTTTGATGATGGCTGTTGCGATCTCCCCAGAAGTCTTACTCTCTGCTTCTTTTACAGCCGAACTGATCTTTTTCAGATCGTCTTTACTTAATTTAAATCCTGACATTTCAGAACTCCTTTTTTCAATACAGGGTCACAGAGAAAAAGCATTAAAAATTCTCTATGTCTCAGTGTTTACCCTATTTGCATTTTTAACTTCTTTCGTAGAAACTTTTTTTATACAAAATCTACTCTGTGTCCTTTGTGTCTTTGTGTCTCTGTGTTTACCTCTTCATTAAAATTCTACTTTCGGTGCTTCCTCAGCTCCTTCCGTGGATTTGAAATACTGTTTTTCTTTGAAGCCGAACATGTCAGCAAGAATCATTTTGGGAAACTGCTTGATGTAGGTGTTGTAATAGCGTGCTGCTTCATTGAATCTTTTTCGTTCTACAGCAATACGATTTTCAGTACCTTCCAATTGGTCCTGCAATGCCAGGAAATTCTGATTAGCCTTAAGCTCGGGATATTTTTCCACAACTACCATCAAACGCTGTAATGCACTGGAAAGTCCGGCTTGAGCCTGTTGAAACTTTTGGAACATGGCAGGATCATTCAAGACCTGTTCGGAAATATTGAAAGTGCCGCCTGCTTTTGCGCGTGCTTCGGTAACTGTAATAAATGTTTCCTGTTCGTGTTTGGCATAACCTTTCACGGTTTCCACCAGGTTGGGAATTAGATCATATCTGCGCTGATAGACGTTTTCCACCTGACTCCATTTCTCTTTTACACCTTCTTCCAATTTAACCATGTTGTTGTAAGAACCTATCAGACTCGCTATCACAATGATGATGATAAGAATTACAACTCCTGCTGCAATTAAGCATCCTGTTTTTACCTTTTTGGTCATTATGCCCCCTTAATATAATTTTCCTTCATCAAAATACTTCCCTAGATAATTTCGCCAATCTGCCCACGAACCTTCGGCACTATCACCATCACTAAAGATAAGCCTGAAATTTCCATGCTGTTGGATATCTATAAAAACAAAAGTTAGATAATCAGTAATTCGATACTTCCAGATATGATAATCTTTTTGAGGATATTTAGCATTCACGCCGGTTATTTCTTTAAGTATTTCATACGGCTTGCCATATTTGATATAAATTCTTCCTCTATCAGTTTTCCATCCGGGCTCGAAATGTGTGAAATACCGGTTACAATGCTCTATCCTGAATTTGATCTCTTCTAAAAATTCATTTTTTTCTGTTATTGGATTGGGATCATTTGCTTTCCAGAATTCTTCTATGAATTTCCTTTTATCGACATCTTCTAACGATCTGCAATATTTTTTCTGTTTAGAATTCAGAAAATAAGTTATCAGTTTATATTCATCGTCGATGTCATCAAAAACTCTCTTTTCACTATTTATTTCAGATACTTCATCGGGAATATCTTCCGGAAACAGGTTTGTGTTTTTTCCAAAAAAGATAAAAACCAAACAGCATGCCATTATTAAATATTTCTTTTTCATCGGATTTTCTTCCTTTTATAACTTATTTCCACGATTGCCGTTATCATCACGATTGCACTTACCCACTGGATCGGGGAAAGTTCATGATGATTAACAAAGTAATCGAATAATATCGCTGATATTGGAAAGAATAATTCGCAGATAGTAGAGACCATTGCTTTAACTTTATTTAATCCATAATAATATAGGAAAATAGCACCGGAGCCTGTTGTGAGCGCAATTATCACAAAGAACATCCAGTTAATTTTTGTCACATTTTCAAATTCTCCGAGTTTTCCAACAAAGAGAACATAGAAGAGCATCAGTACCGCAGTGAAGCCGAATCTGTAGAAATTGGTTGTATAATAAGGAAACCTGGTAAGGGCTTTTTTGCTTAGAACGGTGGATGTTCCGAACGAGAAAGCTGCAACGAGAGCCCATAAAGCAGCCTGGATCAAGTCGGCATCCTTTTCGAGATGCGGCAGGTGGAAACCGAAAGTAAGGAAATAGCTGGCAACAACAGCAATAACAGCCCAGAAAATAAAGTACTTCTTTATTTTTTCCTTTAAGAAAATTGCAGCGAGAATAATGGCAAAAATGGGTTGAAGTTTCTGCAATAGAACTACAACGGACAGGTGCTGAAAATTAACCAGGAAAAGTGCCTTTACAATTGCCAGAGTTCCCAGCGCTCCACCAAAAAAAGCGATCGAACTCAACACAAAGAAATCAGCTTTTGTAAACTCTTTAAGTTTTTTATATTCTTTAAAAAGAAATGTATTCATCAATACAAATGGAACCAGATGCAGCATGAAAACCACGAATCCGACATCGAGATTATAAAGACGCGGAGTAAGAACAACTCCGTCGAATCCCCACAAAGTTGCAGCAATTATTATCGCTGTTGCGCCGATATATCTTTGTTTATTTTTATCCATTTCCTATCCTATTGTCAGAAGTATTATTCCGCCGATCGTCATACACATTCCCAGAATGTTCTTTAAAGTAACAGGTTCTCCTCCGAACATTATTCCCATGAGAGCACCGAAAAGCGGAGAGGTGAAAGCAATGGGCATAACCTTTCCCAGCGAAGCTCCCTTGATAGCCATATAAAAACAGAGCATTCCAACAGCTCCGGCAACTATCCCGCCGCCGATGATCATATATAAAAGAGCTTTCGAATCCGCTTGTGTTACGGTTTTCCATTGTGGAAAACTGACTGCTGCCAGAATTATAAGTGCCACAAATGTACGTATCGTGATCCCCATCTGCGGAGAAAGTTTTCCCAGATGAAGTCCTTTCTTCTCGAAATATCCGCCCACACCCCAGGCAATGGCGGTGAGTAATGCAAATAATTGTGGTTTCATTTACCTTCCAGTTTTTCTATATCAAATTAATTACAATTATTTTTCGGTTTTATTTTCCTGCAACCTTTTATTTCCTGTTTTAAAAAATAACTTCAGAAAATGTCGAATTCAATTTAAAATGGAAGTACAAAAATCAAAATCTTTTTTCTTTACACTTTTAATAGAATAATTTTTTTTACATAATTAAAAAATAATTTTCAGGAGATAGTATGAAGATTTCCGAAAAGATCGAAGAGCTGAAACAGAAAGAGGAAAAGATCAGGGAAATGGGCGGCGAAGCCCGTGTAGCCAAACAACATGACAAAAATAAACTCTCTGCACGGGAAAGGATTCTTCTTCTTTTTGATGAAGGTACTTTCCGTGAAATTGACATGTTCGTAAAACACCGCTCTACAAATTTCAATATGCCTCAGTTAGAAATCCCGTCAGACGGAGTAATCAGCGGACATGGTCTTATTAACGGGCGTCCCGTATTTGCCTATGCACAAGATTTCACATCCCGTGGTGGTTCGTTGGGAGAAAAACACGCAGCAAAGATCGTCAAGGTAATGGACCTGGCGATGAAAGCGGGAGTTCCCATCGTTGGAATGAACGATTCCGGCGGAGCACGCGTAGAAGAAGGGATAGATTCATTAAAAGGCTACGGAGATATTTTCTTCAGGAATTCCAGGGCTTCCGGTGTTATTCCCCAGATATCCGTGATAATGGGACCTTGTGCAGGCGGTGCTGTTTATTCTCCTGCAATGACAGATTTTGTGTTCATGGTAAAAAAAACAGCTCACATGTTCATCACCAGTCCGTATGTGATCAAAACAGTTACCGGCGAAGATACGACTTTTGAAGAACTCGGCGGAGCAGTAGTAAATAACACAAAAAGCGGGAATGCTCATTTCGCCTGTGAAAGTGACGAAGATGCAATCGAAAATGTTAAAATCATCCTCAGTTATCTTCCGGAAAATAATTGTGATGACGCACCCATCGTTCCTATGGGTGATGATCCGCAAAGGTTGTGCCCCGAACTCGATACGATCATTCCGGATAATCCTAAAGCCGCTTATGACATCAGGGATGTGATCCACTCGATAGTTGATCAAGGTGAATTTTATGAAATTCATGAATTATTTGCGCAAAACGCTGTTATCGGTTTAGCAAGACTGAATAACAGGACTGTTGGAATAATTGCGAATCAGCCGCTGGTTCTTGCCGGCTGTCTGAATATAGATTCCTCAGATAAGATCGCAAGATTCATTCGTTTCTGTGATGCTTTCAATATTCCGCTTATCACCTTCGTGGATGTTCCGGGTTATCTTCCGGGCTGTGATCAGGAATGGAGCGGAGTTATCCGTCATGGTGCAAAGATATTATGGAGCTATTCCGAGGCAACAGTTCCCAAACTTACGGTTACCACCAGGAAAAGTTACGGCGGAGCCTACATCGCCATGAGTTCCCAGCATCTCGGAGCGGATATGCTGTTTGCCTGGCCATCGGCAGAAATTGCCGTAATGGGCGCTCAGGGTGCAGTCAATATTGTAACGAGCTACAGAAAAGAGATCAAAGAAGCAGCCGATCCCAAAGCAAAAACACAGGAAAAGATAAAAGAATACGAAGATACTTTTAATACACCATACATTGCGGCAGAAAGAGGTTACATCGATGCTGTTATCCAGCCAAGCGAAACCAGGATAAGATTGATCGATGCACTGGAAGCATTAGCTACGAAAAAAGAATCTCTCCCACCCAAAAAACACGGGAATATCCCGGTGTAAAAAAATCACCTTAATTGTTCATTAAAGATTTAATGATTTGAAATAAAAGGATTAATTTTGGAAAGATCAAAAAAGATAAAAGCTGCCATCATGGGAGTTTTGTACTACCTTCAGGAAAATGAAAAAGAGAATAAAAAACAGAATCGCTGGGTACAAACCGGCAGAACAATGATCATGCAAAACAGAATGATGGTTCAAAGAAGAGAGATGAAAAGATAAATTTTGGGAGGAAATAGTGAAATTGGATAAACATGGCGTTCTGGAAATGACCAAGATGAATTATGGTCCGAATCGACCGCAGGCAAAAAATCCGATCAAGATACAAGACCTTAGTTTCAGAGATGGTCATCAGTCGATATTTGCCACCCGCGGTAGAACAGAAGATATGCTGCCTGTGGCAGAAATGATGGACAATATCGGATTCTATTCTTTTGAAATGTGGGGCGGAGCTACTTTTGACACAATGCACCGCTACCTGAACGAAGACCCGTGGGAAAGGATCAGGACTTTAAAGAAACATATAAAGAAAACTCCTTTCTCGATGCTGCTGCGCGGACAGAACCTAGTGGGTTATCGCAATTATGCAGATGACGTAGTGAAAAATTTTGTGCAGAGAGCCTGTGATAACGGGATCGATATCTTTCGTGTGTTCGATGCTCTTAACGATTTCAGAAATTTTGAAACAGCCGTAAAAATAATAAAAAAAATAC
>JAUVLE010000026.1 GCA_030595905.1 Candidatus Cloacimonadota bacterium
TGTAACAATCAGTGCAGAACTGATCACCCCGATAGCAATGGAAAAAGGTCTTCGTTATGCTATTCGTGAAGGTGGCAGAACTATTGGCGCTGGCGTTGTAAGCGAAATCTTTGAATAGGATCAGATATGAGAGAAATAATCACATTAGCTTGCGAAGAATGCAAAAACAGAAATTACACTGTTACAAAGAACAGAAGAAAACATCCTGAAAGAGTTGCTTTTAAAAAATTCTGCCCCAGATGTAGAAAACACACCGAGCATAAACAAACAAGATGAAAATAATGCAGGCTTGTAGCTCAACTGGTAGAGCACTGGTCTCCAAAACCAGGGGTTGCGGGTTCAAGTCCTGCCGGGCCTGCCATAAATTAAAAAAGTGAGTTAAAAATGTTCAAAAAAATGTTTACTTTTTTTAAAAACGTAAGGATAGAGATGTCTCATGTGAGTTGGCCAACAAAAGATGATCTGAAGGAAGGAACAACGGTTGTTATACTGATGTCTGCTGTCGTTGCTATTTTCTTGTCGATAGTTGACACAGGATTTGGTTTTATCATAAAAAAATTACTAATTCATGGTTAATAAAATGAAATGGTATGTAGTTCACACTTATGCTTCTCATGAGTTTAAGATCAAAGAAGCAATTTTGAAAGGGAAAGAAGGACCGAACCTTAAAAACAAGATCGGCCAAATACTGATTCCCACTCAAAAGACGTTTTACATTCGAGATGGTAAAAAAGTTGAACGTGAAAAGAAGTTATTTAATAGTTATGTTATATTGGAAGCAGATCTAACACCTGAAGTTTATTCTTTTATTGTTGGACTTCCTGGAGTCACTCACTTCCTGGGTAGCGGGAAAAAAGCACACCCTTTATCTGAGAATGAGGTTAACAGACTACTTGGAATATCGGACAGGGAAAATGCAGAAACAGAGAAATTTAATTTTATCTCCGGTGATATGGTAAAAATAACTTCAGGACCTTTTACAGATTTTGATGGTATTATCGATAAAATTAGTGATGATAAACAAAAATTGACCATAAAAGTAACTGTATTTGGCAGAGTAACACCTGTAGAAGTTGGATCTGATCAAGTAGATATTATGTAAATAGAGGAAAAAATGGCAAAACCTAAAGATGTAGAACATGTTGTAAAACTTCAATTACCTGCAGGTCAGGCAACTCCTGCCCCACCAGTTGGACCTGCATTAGGTCAGGCAGGAATAAATATTGGTGAATTTTGCAAAACATTTAATGATAAAACAAAAGATTCTCCGGGTATGATATTCCCTGTTGTGATTTATGTTAAAAAAAACAAATCATATACTTTTGAGATCAAAACTCCTCCGGCTGCCGTTTTGATCAAAAAAGAAGCAGGTCTTGCAAAAGGCTCGGGCGAACCTAACCGCGAAAAAGTTGGAACGATCTCCAGGAAGGCGATCAGGAAGATTGCCGAAATAAAGATGAAAGATCTTAATGCATACAACATTGAGGCTGCTATGCGTATGATAGAAGGCACTGCAAAAAATATGGGAGTCGTGGTAGAAAATTAATTTTTCTATTAACTTTGCATATTGCAAGCAGGAGATTATCAAAAAGGAGTGTAAATGGATAGTAAAAGATACCGAAAAGCTCATGAGATGATCGACAAAGAAAAAAAATATGAACTTGATGAAGCTGTCAAACTTTTAAAAGGATTTCCTACTACAAAGTTTGATGAAACCATCGAAATCCATATGAACCTCGGTGTCGATCCTCGGAAAGCAGATCAACAAATCAGGAACTCTTTAGTACTTCCTCATGGAAGTGGAAAATCAGTTAAAATACTCGTCTTTGCAGAAGGAGATAAAGCTGATGAGGCTAAAGATGCAGGTGCCGATTATGTCGGAGTGGATGAATTCATCGAAAAGATCAATTCAGGTTGGATGGATTTTGATGTTGCCATCTCGACTCCGAATTTAATGGGCAAAATCGGACGATTAGGACGCGTCCTCGGTCCCCGGGGTCTTATGCCAAACCCAAAAATCGGAACTGTTACGATGAACATCAAAAAAGCAGTTGAAGAATCAAAAGGCGGAAAAATCACATATCGTATCGATAAATTTTCTAATCTGCACATCATCGGCGGAAAGATGAGCTTCGATGAAAAAAAGATCAAAGAAAATCTTATTGCAATTATCACTGCGATCATCAAAGAAAGACCTGCTACTTTAAAAGGTATTTTCATCAAAAGCATGTCCATCACATCAACAATGGGACCAGGCATAAAATTGGATGTAGCCAATGCTACATTAGAAGCAAAGAAGTAGGAGCGGGATATGCCACAACCTTACAAAATCGAAGAAGTTAAAAAGATCAAGAAAAGGCTGGAAAACGCCAAATCTATTGTCTTGATCGACTACAAAGGTATTAATATCGAAGAAGTTGACGAACTCCGTAATAGAATGCGAAACTCCGGAGTAGACTACTTCATATCTAAAAATACCTTTATAAAGATCGCATTGAATGAACTTGGCATTTCAGAATTAGATTCGCAACTTGTAGGTCCCACAGCTATAGCTACTTCTATAAATGATGAAGTTGCTCCGGCCAGGGAATTATTGAAATTCAAAAAAGACCTGATGAAAGATAAAGATTTTCCTGTTTTTAAAATAGGATTTATCGCCGGTGATGTTATGGATGTTTCAAATCTTGAACAACTTGCTGAACTTCCAAGTAAAGAAGTCCTGTTAGCAATGATCCTTCAAGGTTTCAACGCACCTATTTCAGGATTTGTCGGAGTTCTTCAGGGAATCTTAAGAAAATTTGTCTATACAATTGATGCAGTTTCAAAAAAACAAGAAGAAAAAAAATAAAAAAAATATCTGATGGAGGATAAAATGGCTGAAAAGAAACAGCAAGTTATTGATATCATTAAGGAAATGAGCGTTATTGAACTTTCAGAATTAGTGAAAGAATTAGAAGAATTATTTGGCGTTACTGCTGCGGCACCTGTTGCTGTAGCTGCTGCTGGTGCTACCGGCCCGGCAACTGAAGCTGCCGAAGAAAAAACAGAATTCGATGTTATTCTAACCGGCATTGGTGAAAAGAAGATCCAGACAATTAAAGTTGTTCGTGCAATTACGAAATTAGGATTAAAAGAAGCAAAAGACCTGGTAGATGGTGCTCCTAATCCTGTTGTTCAGGGTGTTTCAAAAGAAGAAGCTGAATCTGTTAAAAAACAGATTGAAGAAGCTGGAGCAACCGTAGAGATCAAGTAATTTGTTCCATTTTGACGGGAGTGAGCAGAACGGTGTCCACTTCCGTCCCGTTATTTATTAATAAATAAATTTTGAAGCAGATTATATCACTTTTTTTATTTAAGAAGGAGTAGAAATTTTTGAAAGTAAAAAGTTATTCCCGTATAAGAAAAAAAGCTGAAGAAGCCAGTCTTCCTTTTATAGAGATTCCAAACCTTTTATCTATGCAAATCGATTCTTATAATACATTTTTACAAAAAGATGCCCACCCGCAGAAAAGAGAAAACAGAGGACTGCAAAATGTCCTTACTTCGATTTTTCCTCTGGAAGACCAAAAAGGAATATATTACCTTGAATTCATAGATTACATTGTATTAAAAGAAAAATATTCCACCGATGAATGTATCGAACGTAATCTTTCTTATCAGGTTCCGATAAAAGCCAGAATGAGACTGACAATTTATGATGAAGAACTACTTAAGGAAACTGGTGAAAAAAAAGTTAAAAGCACAATAGAGCAGGATGTGTTTCTTGGAGAAATTCCACTGATAACCAAACAGGGGACCTTTATCGTTAATGGTGCAGAACGTGTAATAATAAGCCAGTTGCATAGATCACCAGGTATTTTTTATTCTGAGACGAGACATCCGAGCGGAAAAACACTTTATTCGGCGAAATTAATACCATACAACGGTTCATGGCTGGAATTCAATATGGACAGTTACGATGCCATGTTTATACTTATCGATAAAAGAAGAAAACTTCCTGTAACAGTGCTTTTACGTTCTATCGGACTTTCCACAAATGAAGATCTTAGAAACTATTTCTATAAGAAAGAAAAAATAACTGTGGAAAACTCATCAGGCAGATTCCTGTTCAGCGATGTTATAGATAAAGAAACTGGAGAGATCATCTACGAAGGCGCTACTGAGATTGGTGAAGAAGAAATCGAAAAAATGCTCGAAGGCGGGATCAAAAAGATCATGGTTATCAGCATAAAATCTGAAATCACCAGAAAGATACTTGAACAGACAATAGCTAAAGATCAAACTACAAACCAGGAAGAAGCAGTAAAAAAAATATATACTCTCATCCGACCCGGTGAAGAACCTTCCTACGAGATCGCTCTCGATCTTTTCAAAAGAATGTTCTTCAATGAACGACGATATAATCTTGGAAAAGTCGGACGTTATAAATTAAATTCAAGATTAGGCTTAAAGGTCGATCCTTCTATTCAAATTTTAACAAACGAAGACCTGATAGCCATTATCGATACATTAATAAAAGTATATAAAGATGAAGATCAAACCGATGATATCGACCACCTTGCAAACAGGAGGGTCAGAACTGTTGGCGAACTGCTGGGTGAACAATACAATATCGGATTATCACGCGTTGCCAGAACTGCAGTAGAAAGAATGATCATCGCAAATTCTGATGAAGTTACAATTCATGACCTGATAAATAGTAACGCACTCATAGCTGTTGTTCAATCGTTCTTCTTAACAGGACAGCTTTCCCAATTTATGGAACAGACAAATCCTCTTACCGCCATAACTCACAAAAGAAAATTATCCGCCCTGGGACCCGGTGGTCTAACCAGGGAAAGAGCCGGTTTCGAAGTTCGTGATGTTCACTATTCCCATTACGGTAGAGTATGTCCCATAGAAACACCGGAAGGGCCAAACATCGGGCTGCAATCTTCCCCCGCTATGTATGCCATAATAAATGAACTCGGTTTTCTGGAAACACCTTACATTAAGGTAGAGAAATGCAAAATAACAAATACGATCGAATATATGGATTCTTTTCGCGAAGAAAATAGCATTATCGCTCAAGCAAATATTAACTATAATAAAGATCTTATTATCACAGATAAACTTGTATTTGCTCGTAATCAAGGTGAGTTCATTCAGGTAAAAGCTGAAGATGTTCAATATATGGATGTATCTTCACAGCAGATAGTTTCCATCTCTGCTTCAATCATTCCATTTTTAGAACACGACGATGCAAATCGCGCTTTGATGGGTTCGAATATGCAGCGTCAGGCTGTTCCGCTTATTAACCCTGAAGTTCCTATAGTCGGTACGGGTATGGAAAAAATAATTGCAAAAGACAGTGGTATCGTTGCCATTGCACCTTATGATGGAAAGGTTACAAAAGTAACAAGCAATTTCATTGATATAAAACGAGAGAATCCTGACGACAGCATTTTAGATCTTGAAGCTCAGAATAGAATCTACTTAAAGAAATTTGAAAGATCAAACCAGGATACTTCCATTAACCAGAGACCTATAGTAAAAAAGGGTGATAAAGTAAAAAAAGGAGATATTCTCTCCGATGGACCGGCAATTTCGGAAAGCAGGCTTGCATTAGGAAGAAATATGCTGGTCGCATTTATGCCCTGGTACGGTTATAATTACGAGGATGCTATTATTTTAAGCGAAAACGTAGCCCGTGAAGATGTTTTGACCTCAATTTATATAGAGAAACATGAAATTCTCGTGAGGAATATGAAAAACGGTAAGGAAGAACTGGCTTATGATATTCCCAACGTCCCGATAAAATCTTTGAGAAATCTTGATAAAACAGGTATCATAAGGGTTGGGTCTGTAGTGAAAGCAGGCGATATTATCGTTGGAAAAATAACTCCCAAAAACGTTGATATAGATCCTTCTCCGGAAGAAAATCTAATGAGGGCTCTTTTTGGTGATAGGGCAGGAGATTTCACTAATAGTTCGTTGAAGGCAAAACCCGGAATGGAAGGCGTTGTTATTGATGTAAAAGTCTTCTCCCGGCTGGAAGATATAAATGAATTTCAAGAACAGGAAAGCAAACAGGACTCTTTGAATAAGATAAAACAGGAACGAAATGAAAGGAAAAAAAGAATTGATGAATTCCTGAAAAATAAACTGGAAAAAGTTCTTGAAGGTGAAGCAGCAAAGAATATTGTTGATTCAAAGACTAATATGTTTTTCATTCCTTCCGGTAAAAAAATAACAAAGAACGATCTGAAAAAGATTAACTTCAAACGCTTGAATCGGAATTATGATCTTATCGAAAATGCAGAAAAGAACCAAAAGATATACAAAGATATCATATTGAAAGCTACTACAGCAGAAGAAGAAAGTACAAATATCTACAAAAAAGCCTTTGACCGCCAGAAACATGGAGATGAACTTCCATACGGCGTTAGAAAAATGGTTAAAGTTTTTATAGCAAAAAAACGTAAGATTGCCGTTGGAGATAAAATGGCAGGTCGTCATGGCAATAAAGGTGTTATCTCCAGAATAAGCCCCATCGAAGATATGCCATTCACGGAAGATGGAACTCCGATCGATATTATTCTAAATCCTCTTGGTGTTCCTTCCCGTATGAATATAGGACAAATAATGGAAACACATCTGGGAATGGCAGCTAAGATACTGGGAATGAATATCGAAACACCTGTTTTTGACGGCGCAACTCTGGACGATATTGCTTCCGAAATGAAAAAAGCAAAACTGCCACTCGACGGGAAACAAATCCTGTTCGATGGTAAAACCGGACAATGTTTCAAAGAAAGAGTTACCGTGGGAATCATGTATATGCTCAAACTTAATCATCTTGTTGCAGATAAAATGCATTCTCGTTCCACAGGCCCTTATTCTCTGATCACCCAACAACCTCTGGGAGGAAAAGCACAGCATGGTGGTCAAAGACTGGGCGAAATGGAAGTATGGGCATTGGAAGCATACGGAGCTTCCCGGCTTCTCGAAGAAATGCTTACTATAAAAAGCGATGATGTGGATGGCAGAACAAATGCATTCAAAGCCATTACAAGTGGTCAGAATCCACCAAAACCAGGCATCCCTGAATCATTTAATGTGCTTGTGAGTGAACTGAAATCACTTTGTTTTGATATTGAATTTCTTGTTATTAAGAAATCATAATGGAGGTCAATAAGTGATAAGAGAAATTAAACGAGATAAAAGAATAGAAAACTACGATAAAGTTAAAATCAAGATCGCTTCGCCTGATGTAATCAGAGAATGGAGCTATGGTGAAGTCATTAAACCCGACACACTTAACTACCGAACCCTGAAACCGGAAAAAGGCGGATTGTTCTGTGAAAGAATTTTCGGTCCGGAAAAAGACTATGAATGCAGTTGTGGAAAATATAAGAAAAAAAGATTTCAAAATACAGTTTGTGACCGTTGCGGAGTAGAAATAACTACATCTCGTGTACGTCGTTCCCGCATGGGACATATAGAACTGGCAGTACCTATTGCTCATATCTGGTTCGTAAAAAGTCTTCCCAGTATAATCGGAACACTGCTCGATATGGCTATCAGTAAACTCGAACGCATTCTATATTATGAATCTTATATTATATTAAATCCAAGTGATAGTGATTACGAAAAAAATGACCTTATCGATGTTGATGAATATTATGAAATCAGAGATAGAGTTCAGGATGATTTCAAAGCTCTGATGGGAGCAGAAGCAATAAAGATACTGCTCGAAGAATTGAATCTTGAAGATGAAGCGATGAATCTGCGAACTATCATTAAAATGGAAACTTCTGTTCAAAAAAAACAAAAAGCTATCAAAAGACTTAAGATCATTGATGCTTTCAGAAAATCTGGAAACAAACCGGAATGGCTTATCCTGGAAATTCTGCCTGTTCTACCTCCAACCCTTAGACCTCTCGTTCAACTTGAAGGCGGCAGATTTGCTACTGCAGATTTTAATGAATTGTACAGAAGAGTGATCACTCGTAACAACAGGCTTCGCGGACTTCTGGATATAAATGCTCCTGAAGTGATCTTGAGAAATGAGAAAAGAATGCTTCAGGAAGCTGTAGATGCTCTCATAGATAATTCCCGAAAGTCCAGACCGGTCAAAGGTAGAGGAAATAGACCACTGAAAGCTCTAGCCGATCAATTAAAAGGAAAGACAGGAAGATTCCGCCAGAATTTACTGGGTAAACGTGTAGATTACTCCGGTCGTTCAGTTATTATCGTAGGACCAGATCTGAAACTTCATCAATGCGGCTTACCAAAAGAAATGGCAATTGAACTTTTTAAACCTTTTATCATTGAAAGATTGGAAAAACTGGGTGAAGTAGAGAAAGCAAAAACAGCAAAGAAATTAATCGAAAAACAGCGACCGGAAATCTGGAAAATTCTGGAAGATGTTATCAAAGATTATCCAGTGCTGTTAAATAGAGCTCCTACATTACACAAACATGGTATCCAGGCTTTCATTCCTGTTCTTACCGAAGGAAAGGCTATAGAAATTCACCCGCTGGTCTGCATTCCATATAATGCCGACTTCGATGGTGACACGATGGCAGTTCATATACCATTATCTCATGAAGCTCAAATGGAAGCACGGATTTTAATGCTTTCTTCCAGAAACCTGCTTTTGCCTGCAAGTGGTAAAATGGCTATGGCTACGAACCAGGATATCGTTTTAGGAAATTACTATATTACTACTAAAAAAGAAAAAGAACCGAAAGATAAAAAGAAATTCAGATATTTCAGCTCCGCTGATGAGTTATTACTCGCTTTCGAACAAGATGAATTTATTGGAAATAAAAAAAATAAACTCGATAT
This sequence comes from Candidatus Cloacimonadota bacterium, assembly GCA_030595905.1. Lineage (GTDB taxonomy): Bacteria > Cloacimonadota > Cloacimonadia > Cloacimonadales > TCS61 > JACNIV01. Next base: position 8,833 of record JAUVLE010000026.1, read on the forward strand.
CCATTCATGGATCAAAATTCTCATTGATGGTAAAATAATTACAACTACGGTTGGAAGAGTTATCTTCAACCAAATACTTCCAAAAGAACTGCCATTCAAGAATTCCACTTTTACAAAAGGAAAATTGAACGATCTGGCAATGGAATGTTTTGAAACAGTTGGTCAGAACAGAACTGCGGTTTTCCTGGACGATATAAAAAAACTCGGTTTTAAATATTCTACAAAAGCCGGCATCACATTCAGTGCAAGTGATGTAATATCACCAAAAGAGAAAAATAATATTATCTCTAAAACAGAAAAGGAAGTTCAAAAGATAATTGATAGTTATATGAATGGTGAGATCACGGAAACAGAAAGATATAACCGTGTTATCGATAAATGGAAAATCACAACCGAAGACGTAACAGATGTTCTGATGAAAGAACTCGAAATAGATCAGAATGGCTTCAATCCTATTCATATGATGTATATCTCTGGTGCAAGAGGTGGAAAAGACCAGATAAAGCAACTTGGAGCAATGCGCGGGCTTATGGATAAACCATCAAGAAGTTTATCGGAAGGGTTGGCAGAAGTTATTGAAACTCCCATTAAGTCTAATTTTAAGGAAGGCTTGACCGTTCTGGAATATTTCATTTCAACTCACGGTGCCCGAAAAGGTCTTGCCGATACAGCTCTGAAAACAGCAGACGCCGGGTATTTGACCAGAAGACTCGTTGATGTAGCTCAAAATGCTGTAATCATTAAAGAAGATTGCGGAACAATTGAAGGTATCGAGGTCTACGCCCTTAAAGAAGGTCTGGAAATAGTTGAATCATTATCGGAAAGAATAAAAGGTCGGATCACGGCAGAAGATATTATCGATCCGGTGACTGAAAAAACTATCGTTACAGCTAATTCTGAAATTACAAATGATATGGCACTAACTATTCAAAACCACGGCATAAACAGCGTCAAGATACGGTCTGTTCTTACTTGTGAATCTGAAAAAGGTATATGTGCAAAATGCTATGGAAGAAATCTGGGTACGAACAAGCCGGTTACTATCGGTGAACCTGTAGGGATCATCGCTGCTCAAAGCATCGGGGAACCCGGAACACAATTGACATTGCGTACATTCCATATTGGTGGAACCGCAAGTACTGATGTCGATCTGGCTGAAGTAATTGCAACTTCTGATGGCATAATCAAATTTAAAAAAATGAACACTGTACAAAATCGCTCAAATGAATTAGTATCCATCAGCCATCTCGGACATATAAAGATCATTGATGAAAATGATGGCTCGGAATTGGAAGACTATAAAGTTGAATATGCTGCAACAATTTATGTAAAGAATAATCAGAAGGTAGTAAAAAATACAAAATTATTCAACTGGGATCATTATAATAATCCACTTATTGCCACTGCAAAGGGAAAATTGAAGTTTGAGCATTTCATAAGAGATGTAACCTACAAAGAAGAATTCAATGAATTAACAGGCTCAAAAGAGATCACTATCATTGAATCGAAAGATCGAAAAGTTCAAGCTCAATTCAAGATAATAACAGAAACTAAAAAAGAAGTGCTTGTACCAATTCCTACCGGATTAAGTGTAGATATCAATGACGGAATATATGTTCATCCCGGCGATGTATTAGGAAAATCTTCCCGAATCACTGTAAAACAAAGCGATATTACCGGCGGACTTCCAAGAGTTCAAGACCTTTTCGAGGCAAGAATACCGAAAGAAAAGGCTATCCTCTCTGAAATTGCCGGAAAAGTATCGATCGGTGATCTCACGAAATCCGGACGTGTAATAAATGTAACTGCTGAAGACGGGACAGAGAAAAAATACATCATCCCGCCCGGAAAAAGAATCATCGTTCATCAAGGCGATACGGTAGACAATGGTGATGCTTTATCAGGAGGACCACTCGATCCCCACGACATCCTCAAAGCAAAGGGAATTAAAGCTGCACAAAAACTCATCGTAAATGAAATCCAGGAAGTTTACAGAAAACAAGGTGTTAAGATCGATGATAAGCATATCGGCGTTATTATCCGTCAGATGTTTAAAAAATTAAAAATAATGAATCCGGGACATTCCATGTTCCTTGAAGGAGAAATTGTAGATAGAAATCAGGTGATGAAAGAAAACAGACGCATCGAAGAAGAGGGTGGCGAAGGTGCCACTTTTGAGCAACTTCTTCTCGGTATCACTAAGTCTTCATTATTAACCGAAAGCTGGCTTTCTGCCGCATCATTCCAAGAGACCACAAAAATCCTTACGCAATCTGCTATCGAAGGAAAGGTCGATAATCTTGAAGGTCTTAAGGAAAGCATAATTATCGGGCATAAAATTCCGATTGGAACCGGAACAAAATTCTTTAATAATGAAATTGAAAATGCTGTTAACGAAAGTAAAGCTATTAGTGATATAATACAAGAGTTTGCTCATTCATCAAAGAAAGAAGACATTGAAGATCTCCTTGATTTCTAAAAAAAATAAACGGAGGAAAAAGTGCCTACAATTAATCAATTGATTAGAAAAGGTAGAAAAAAAATCATTAAGAAGAAAAAGAACAGAGCTCTCTCTTCGTGTCCACAAAGAAGAGGAGTATGTACAAGAGTTTACACAACAACACCCAAAAAGCCCAATTCCGCTTTAAGAAAAGTGGCAAGGGTCCGTCTAACTAACGGATTTGAGGTTACTGTTTATATCCCGGGAGAAGGACACAATCTTCAAGAACACAGCATTGTACTTGTTCGTGGTGGAAGAGTTAAAGATTTGCCGGGTGTAAGATACCATATTATCCGTGGTGCTCTTGATACTTCGGGTGTAGAAAATCGTATTCAATCCCGTTCAAAATACGGGACAAAAAGACCCAAAGGGTAGGAGAATTTAAATGGCAAGAAGACGAAAAATTCTGGATAGAGAAATCTTACCTGATCCGAAATTTAATAGTATAATTCTGAGCAAGTTTATAAACACTATTATGAAGAAAGGGAAAAAAAGTTTAGCTGAAAACATTGTATATGATGCATTGGATATTCTGGAAAAAAAGACAAAAAAACCTTCTATTGAAGTTTTTACTCAGGCTATTGAAAATGTGAGACCTCTTATTAAAGTTGTTTCACGCCGTATTGGCGGATCAAATTATCAGGTACCTACAGAAGTTACTCAAAAAAATGCCCGGGCACTTTCTTTTAGATGGATCATCAGCTTTTCCAGAGCTCGCTCAGAAAAAACCATGGTTGAACGTCTTGCAGGTGAATTGCTTGCTGCATATAAGAAAGAAGGAGCAAGTATCAAGAAGCGTGAAGACGTGCATAAAATGGCGGAGGCAAACAAAGCCTTTGCTCACTTCAGAGTTTAAAATATCAGCATTATGCCAAATGAAAATGACCTCTCTGCAATACGTAATATTGGCATAACCGCACATATTGATGCCGGAAAGACAACTACTACCGAGAGGATGTTGTTCTATACCGGCATTATTCATAGAATGGGTGAAGTACATGATGGAAACGCCGTTATGGACTGGATGGCACAGGAAAAAGAACGTGGAATTACTATTACTTCGGCTGTTACCACCTGCTTCTGGAAAAAGAAACAGATAAACATTATAGATACACCCGGTCATGTGGATTTTACTGCAGAAGTAGAACGTTCCCTGAGAATACTGGATGGAGCCATCGGAATATTCTGTGCAGTTGGCGGGGTAGAACCACAATCAGAAACTGTCTGGCATCAGGCAGATAGATACGAAATACCACGAATAGCATTCATTAATAAAATGGATCGGGTAGGTGCGGATTTCGATCATATTATAGAAATGATACATGATCGACTAACGCAGAATGCTGTTCCCATTCAAATTCCGATCGGACGTGAAGACAAATTCAGGGGGATTATCGATCTTATCTCGATGAAAGCCTGTTATTTTGACTCCGAAACAATGGGAATTAATTACCATTATGAAAAGATTCCCAAAGAACAATTAGAAAGAGCAAATGAATATAGAGCACACCTTCTGGAAAGTATCTCCGAATACGACGATATCCTGATGGAAAAATATCTCGAAGAAAAAGAGATATCACCAGGCGAGATCATATCCGTAGTAAGAAAAGCAACTATTCATCACCAATTTATTCCCGTTTTATGTGGTTCATCCCTCAAGAATACCGGCGTTCAACTTCTTCTGGATGCTATCATAAATTATTTACCTTCTCCCCTCGATACTCCTCCGGTGATAGCTATCAACAAAAATTCAGAAGAGACAAAAGAGATATTTCCAAAAATCAAAGACACTTTTTCTGCCCTTGCCTTTAAAGTGCAAATAGATAAATATGTTGGGAAACTGATTTATATCAGGGTATATTCCGGTTCTGTGAAAAGAAGTTCTACTATTGTAAATCAGACAAATAACAGGAAGGAAAGGATTTCCAGGATCTTGCAGATGCATTCCAATAAAAAAAAGGATATTGCCGAATTAAAAGCCGGAGATATTGCAGCTATTGTTGGACCTAAATTTGTTAGAACGGGTGACACTATCACTTCATTCGATAATAATATCCTTCTTTCCGATATCACATTTCCGGATTCTGTTATCTCCATCGCTATCGAACCCAAAACAAAAGCCGATCAGGAAACTCTGAATGATGCACTTAAAAAATTAGAGGAAGAAGACCCAACTTTTATTGTAATTCAAAATAAAGATACCGGGCAAACTCTTATTTCCGGAATGGGTGAACTCCACCTGGAAATTATTGTCGATCGCTTAAAAAGAGAATTCAACGTTCATGCAAATCGTGGCAATCCACACGTAGCCTATAGAGAAACTATCGAAAATACGGTTACTGAGAGTGGGGAATTTATTCGGGAACTTGGTGGAAAAGGGCATTTTGCTGTGGTTAAACTAAAGTTATGTCCTATCAAATTTGAAGACCTTCCAAAAGGAAAGAAAAATATCTTTGTGAATTCTGTCCCACCCGAAATCATCCCAAGAGAATTCTGCTCTGCGATCGAAGAGAGTGCATTGAATGCTTGTTTGGATGGTCCTCTGATGAGTTCTCCTGTCGAACGTGTAAAGATCGAGCTTATCGGAGGAAAATTTAACGAAGTTGATTCTGCTGAAACAGATTTTAATATTGCCGCTTCAATTGCTGTAGGTAGCGCTCTCCGAAAAGCAAAAGCAGTCCTCATGGAGCCTATCATGCTCGTAAACGTGATCACACCGGAAGACTTCATGGGTGAAATTATCGGAGATATAAATTCCAAACGGGGAAAGATCGAAATAATAAGATCAAATCAAAAAAAACAGGAGATCGTAGCAAAAATTCCAATGAGTGAATTATTTGGTTATGCTACCAGTTTACGGTCTATTTCTCAAGGAAGAGCTGTTTATACTATGGAATTCTTAAGACATGAAAAAATCCCGGCAAATATCCAGAAAAAGATCCTGAAAAAAATACGTGGATTTTAAAATTCAATTTACCTTGATAAAAAACCTTCAAAGTTTTAGATGAACTTTGAGGGTTTTTTAAATTTCATGGAGCAGTTATCTTGAAAAATAGAAAAATCTTGGAAATCATTAATTGGGCTGCTGGTCTGCTGATCAGTAAAGATATTGAAAATCCCAAACTCGATTCGGAATACATTATCTCTCACGTGTTGGGAATGAGCAGACTGGAATTGAATCTTCACTATGAGGATGATGTAGCTGAAAATGATTTCGCTCTAATACAAAGTATGGTCTCACAACGGGAAAAACATGAACCATTGCAATATATTCTAAGTGAAACGGAATTCTACGGATATAAAATAAAAGTGAATAAGAACGTATTAATTCCCCGCTCTGAAACTGAATTGCTGGTAGAAAAGATCATCACAGAAAATCCATCTGTACAAACGATCCTTGAAATCGGAACAGGTTCGGGAGCAATTGCCATCGCATTAGCAAAAGGACTTAAACATCCAAAAATAACGGCAACGGATATTTCTGAAGATGCTGTTAAAATTGCCAGAATAAATGCTATGGAAAATAATGCTGATATTATTTTTATTCTTTCTGATATTTTTAAAAATGTAAAAGGAAAATTTGATCTGATAGTATCCAATCCTCCCTACATTCCGGATGATGAATATAAAAAACTTCCTCCTGAAATCAGAGAATTTGAACCACAGAATGCTCTGCTGGCAAAAGATAATGGATTGTGTTTCTATAAAAAAATCCTGGAAAGGGCAAAAGAATATTTGACGGATAAAGGAAAAATATATTTTGAAATTGGTTATAATCTTGCAGAAAGGATAAAAAAAATAGCCAATGATAAAGGATATAAAGAAATAGAAGTATTCAAAGACTTGAACGGATTTGACAGGATGATGAGGATTGGGTGATAATTCACTCCCGTAGAAAAAAGAGGTTTTATGGATAAGTTAATAATTAATGGTAGAAAGAAACTTCATGGTGAAGTGGAGATCAGTGGTGCAAAGAATGCTACTCTGCCCATAATGGCAGCAACTCTTTTGGCAAAAGGGAAATCGATTCTGCGAAATGTTCCGCATCTGAACGATATAAAGATGATGGCTCATCTACTTCGGGTTATCGGTGCGCGTGTAAATTTTCATGATAACGTTATGGAAATAGATACAATGCATGCTGGCTATTTTGAAGCTCCTTATGAACTGGTAAATAAAATGCGCGCATCTATTTATGTAATGGGTCCGCTTCTCGCCAGGTTTGGACAGGCAAAAGTTTCATTCCCCGGTGGTTGTGCAATCGGTACTCGCCCGGTAGATTTGCACTTGAAGGCTATGGAATCTCTGAATTCTAAAATAGAAATAAAACATGGATATATTCATGCAAATTGCAGTAAATTGGAAGGTGGTAAGTTTAGTTTTGATAAAGTAAGCGTGGGTGCTACGGCAAATATGCTCATGGCATCTGCTCTGGCTATTGGTGAAACTAATATTTATAATGCTGCTGTCGAACCGGAAATCGGTAGTCTGATAGATTTTTTAAACCTGATGGGTGCCAGAATCGAAGGAAAAGATACTTCTCATCTGAGAATTACAGGTGTTCCCGAACTCGAACCTGCCGATATGGAAATGATGCCTGATCGGATAGAAGCAGGAACTTTCCTGATTGCCGGAGCTATCACAAAAAGCGAGATAACAGTTTCCAATTGTATCCCGGAACATATTCAAGCTCTTATTGACAAACTGGAAGATGCCGGATGTCTATTTGAAATACAAGGAGATTGTATAAAATTATTTCCACCAACGACTATAAAACCTGTAAACATCGTTACGCAGCCCTACCCTGATTTTCCAACCGACCTGCAGGCTCAGTTCCTTACTTTAATGACTCTGGCAGATGGACAATGTCTGGTGGAAGACACGATTTTCCCTGACAGGTTCATGCATGTAGCAGAATTGAATAGACTGAATGCAAATATCTCAATGAGAGGAAACATCGCCACTATAAACGGTGTGGAATATTTGAGTAGTACCGAATTGATGGCTACCGATCTGCGTGCAAGTGCAGCATTAGTCCTTGCCGGTCTGGCTGCTCAAGGAAAAACTACGATTTCCCGTATTTATCATATAGACCGCGGATATGAAAAAATTGAACAGAAACTTTCCGGGCTTGGTGCCGATATAAAAAGAATAAGTGGATAAACATTCCGAATGGTCGAGTACAATAAAACCTTCGGAGCAGTTTATATATCAGAGACTAATTCGTTAAATAGAGGAAAAATGAAAATAGCAGTTGCTATGAGCAGAGGAATTTTTTTACTTGCACAAATAACTTCTAAGTTTACTTTTGTACCTGATAGTTGAATTTCAGTAAAGGTTTGGGAACATATTTAAACTAACTTCGGTTTAATTTCGCTCTCATAAATTGTAAATAGGTAAAGTTATTATGACCAAAATAAACCAGATTCTTGCAAAGTGGGTAACGGGAACTGTATCTTCAGTTACTCATTTAAAAAAAATGGGACTAAATAATGATTTAATTCATCGGTATGTAAAAAGCAATTGGATCGAACGAATAGGTTATGGAGCTTATAAAAAGAAATATGATAAAATAGACTGGCCGGGAGCAATTTACTGTCTGCAATCACAATTAAATTTTAGCGTTCATCCGGGAGGAAAAACTGCATTTGAACTACATGGTCTATTGCATTATCTTGCTTTCACGTCGAGTCTTATACTCTTTGGAAAAAGAAAAGAAAAATTACCTGGCTGGTTATCTGAAAATAATTGGGATGTAGAGATAAAATATTTCCCATCCAAACTCTTTACCACAGATCTACAACCATTTTTCAGTTCATATAATTACAAAAATTTTGCGATATATATCTCTTGTCCGGAACTAGCTGCATTTGAATTGCTTTATCATGTACCTAAAAAGCATAGTTTTGATGACGCAATAAAAATATTTGATAATTTGACTACCTTACGGAGCAAATTTGTTCAGGAATTGTTAGAAAATTGCAAATCGATCAAAGTAAAACGCCTTTTTCTATATCTGGCAGAAAAAAGTAATCACTCGTGGTTTAAGGATATCAATTTAGAAAGTGTAGAATTAGGAAGCGGAAAACGTGTTATAGATGTAAATGGAAAACTAAATAAAAAGTATAATATAACAGTTCCTAAAATAAATATTAATGATGAAAATTCTATATTTTAAGCAAGCAGATTTCTTATTAAATGTTCTTCCATTTCTAAATAGAGAGCCTGATTTTGCGCTGAAAGGAGGAACTGCAATAAATTTTTTCGTACTTGATCTTCCCCGAATATCTGTAGATATAGATCTTGTATATCTTCCTGTAAATGATCGAAATACTGCTCTTCAAGAAATCTCATCAATGCTGGAAAGATATTCATCGTATATTCAGCAGATTTTTCCCGATTGTAAGATTATCAGTAAAAAGTTGGATGGAAGTGAACTGCTCAAAGGATTAATTGTAACTAACGATAATGCAACTGTAAAGATCGAACCCAATCTCGTAATCCGTGGTTCCGTTTTCCCTCCACAGAATTTGTCTCTTACAACAAAAGCAAAAGAAATATTTCCAAAATATTTGAAACTGAATTTACAGGAATAACAAATGAAGAATTTACTCTACAAAACTTACTTGATATAAGGGAATATCTAATTAAAAAAATCAACCATATAATGACTAAAAAAGAGAAAGCATTTATTATTTCATTTAAAAATATGACTCCGGAATGGGATCTATTGGGTTTAAATAACATTGAAAAACTTCCGTCAATACGTTGGAAATTATATAATCTGCATAAAATGGATTCTCGAAAACATCAAATAGCATTAGGCAAATTGAAATCATTTTTATATAAGGATTTATCATGAAAATCGCAATTGCCATGAGCGGCGGAGTGGATAGCTCCGTTGCAGCAGCTATTCTCCTTAAAGAAGGTCATGAAGTGATCGGCGTTACGATGCGTCATTATAATTATGCTGGCTATGGATTTTCTGAAGACGAAGGTATCGAAGCTGATATAAAAGATGCTGAAGAAGTCTGCAAAAAATTAGGAATTGCTCACCATATTATCGATACTTCAGAAGATTTTAAAAGGATAGTCGAAGAAAATTTCATTTCCGAATATTCAAATGGCAGAACTCCAAATCCGTGCACACTCTGCAATCCCTGTATAAAGTGGGGCATTTTTATGGAAGAAGTTCTTAAGCTTGGTGTGGAAAAAATTGCTACAGGTCATTATGTAAAATTGATCGAAGAAAAGAAAGCTTTTAACATCTACAAAGCAACCGATGAGAATAAAGATCAATCCTATATGTTATGGGGTTTAAACCAAAAGCAGCTTTCACAAACCCTTTTCCCTGTCGGAAATTTATCAAAAGATGAAGTCCGAAAAACAGCCCTGAAAATGAAACTACCCGTTCATGACAAAAAAGAAAGCCAGGAAGTTTGTTTTATAAAAAGTCATTATGAAGATTTTTTAAAGGATCATCTGAAGCTTTCGCCCGGCAAGATCGTTCTTCCGGATGGAAAATTTATTGGAAAACACCGCGGACTTCCACTTTATACTATCGGACAGAGAAAGGGTCTTAACACTCCCTGGAAATGCCCGTTATATGTAATGAAACTGGATGTTAAAAATAACAAACTGGTTGTTACGGAAGATCCCGATGACCTGTTGGCAGATACCTTTACTCTTGAAGATGTGAATTGGATAGCCGGCATAAAACCGGAAGATATTTCAGGAATCTCGATACAGATCCGCTATAATAGCAGACCTGTATCTGTAAAAAATATCCAGGAAAAAGGGAAATTATTATTGATCGAATTAGAAAACAGTACACGCGCCATCACTCCCGGTCAGTCTGGAGTCTTTTACAAAGATAACCAGTTGCTTGGTGGTGGAGTAATAAAATGATTATTAAACCCCTTAATTCTTCATTCCAAGAGATACTAATTCGAAAAATTATTTTTCGTTGTTGGATTTATTAGTTGAAAAATACATCCGTGATTATCTGTGAGAATCCGTGAGCAATAAGAAAGGAAAATGTATGAAAAAAATTCACCTGATCGTTGGAGCCAGACCAAACTTTATGAAAATGGCTCCACTTTACAAAGAGTTCGCAAAATACCCGAAAGAATTTGAAATTAAGCTCATCCATACCGGACAGCATTACGATGAACGCATGAGCAAATTCTTCTTTGATGATCTGCAAATGCCAAAACCAGATGAATATTTGGAAGTTGGAAGTGGAACACACGGTAAGCAAACCGCCAAAATTATGGAAAGATATGAAGAAATCCTGCTGAAAGATAGACCGGATATTGTTATTGTTGCCGGTGATGTGAACAGTACTGCTGCCTGCGCTATCGATGCGGTAAAACTGCATATTCCGGTTGCCCACCTGGAAGCCGGACTGCGCAGTTTTGCACGCACCATTCCGGAAGAGATCAACCGCATTCTCACAGATGCCATTTCAGATTATCTGCTCACACCTTCTCCTGATGGTGATGAAAATCTTCTGGGTGAAGGTGTTTCTAAAGATAAGATATTTTTCGTAGGAAATATCATGATCGACTCACTGGTACAATATCAGGAGAAAGCCAGACAATCTAAAATCCTGAAAAAACTGAAAATCGAGAATCACGATTATGCACTCATCACGCTACACCGACCTTCCAATGTAGATAAAGAAAAAGGACTTCTAACAATTCTAAATGCTTTTGAAGATATATCAAAATCGATAAAGCTGGTCTTCCCCATTCATCCCCGCACGACTAAACAGATCACAACTTTTGGGTTGGAAGAGAAAGTAAAAAAAATGAAGAACCTGCTTCTCATACCGCCTGTTGGCTATTACGATTTTCTTAAACTGCAGATGGAAGCCAGGTTCATTCTTACCGATTCCGGAGGCATCCAGGAGGAATCCACTTATTTTGGTGTTCCGTGCCTTACATTACGACCACAAACTGAACGCCCCATCACCATCTGGGAAGGCACAAATAAGCTGGTGAAACTGGAAACTGAAGATATAATCAAAGAAGCAAAAAAAATATTGAAT
>JAUVLE010000282.1 GCA_030595905.1 Candidatus Cloacimonadota bacterium
ATAAAAGAAGCCAGTGGAGATATCTTTCAACTTTCTAAAATCGTTAAGTATGCACCCCATGGATTCTCTGCCATGTCTGGTGAGGATGCTCTGAATTATCCGATAATGTGTTGCGGGGGAAAGGGAGTGATTTCCGTAACAGCTAACATTGTTCCGCAAAAAGTACACGATCTTGTGGATCTTTCTTTAAAGGGAAAGTATGATAAAGCCTTGAATATCCACCTTGAGCTTCTTGAATTGAACAAGGCAATGTTTATAGAAACCAACCCTATTCCAGTAAAAGAATCGTTACATTTAATGGGAATGATAGAAAGGGAACTGCGCCTTCCCATGTGTAATTTGAAAGATGAAAATTTAGAAAAATTGAAAAATATCCTGGGAAATTATAACCTGATATAAGGATAAAATTGAGACAAAGAAAAAGGGAAAACAGGAATTTAGTTGTCTGTCCCAGAAACAAACGATACACAAACGTCATAGTTTGTGCTGCTAATTGTGAATACAGACGCTTCTGCAAAGTCTATAAACAGACAATTACCATAGAACTACTTCTTGAATTTGTAGAAACGCACCCTGAATATAGATTAATAGGAGAGATTATGCCAGTTGAAAAAACTATTAACAAAGGCGAAAAAAAATTCTGGATCGTAACCGGAGAGAACCAGTTTGAAGAAGTTACAGAAAAAGAGATCATGAAAAACCCACAGAAATACATTAAGAAACAGATATGGCAAAAGCCGCCATTTAAGTTTGAAATAATAGTTACACTAAAAAGAATAAAAGTGGAAGATTAATTTATTTCTGTAATGTTTCTATTTGTTCTCTGCATTTTTTTGTAGATAAAGATCAAAGCAGCAAAACCCAGAATATCTGCAAAAATATCCCATACAGAAAAAGCTCTGCCGGGAATTGGGATTTGATGCAGTTCATCAAATAGAGGAACAATAAGTGCCAGGCACCATAATCTTTTTATTGCTCCCGAAAGATGCTCTTTTAAATGCATTTTAATGAATAGAAATGCAAAAATAAAGTATACACCAAAATGAGCGATCTTATCTGCACTGATCATATCATCTACAGGTGTTTTTAATTTTGGAAAAGAAGTTAAAGCCAGAATTACTGCTGACCATAAAATAAATAAGATTCTGTAAGTTTTAATTCCTATTAATTGTTTTTTTTTGTTCAAATACAATCCTACTACTCTTTATAATTCTTCAATTTCCAGATCACGGGGAAAGGTTTCATCACGAATTTTGCTTTCACGGGTATTCTTCTTTCGTCATCTGAAAACCAGAAATAAAGCGATCTTTCTTCATTAACCAGATTATTTGTAAGCATATCGCTCCGTTCCTTTTCTGCGCCGGAGACGTTAGTAAAATCTATTTTTACTTTTATTGTTTTCAATTTACCCAGAATACTTTTAATAGTTTCTTTTTCCACAACCTCATATTCTGCTTTCCAGAGGAGCTTGTTTGCATCCAGCCAGATCTCACCTTGTTCGTCATCGATAGCGTTACGAAGATAAAATAGTGACGAAAAGAAGTCTCTGATCGGTTCGACAATATTGTATTCACAATTTTTTTCCGGGTCTATGAAGCTTGTTCTATTTGCTTTCAGATCTACTCTATCGTAAGTTGTTATTCTATCTTCAAAATAGTCCTTCTGATTTATCTTCTTTTTGTATGTAATCGGAAGATAGTTGTCTATGTATTCAATGGAATAAAAGTTATCCATTTTTGCTGCTATACTTGCAATCGAAGTGGCTTTTGCTTTTACTGTTAGTTTGTTGTCACTATCGCTTATCTCTACGTTCACAACGCTTACACCGAGATACTTGATGGCAAGATCATATTGCTCCGAATATAGGGGATGAAAAAAAAATATGATGAGTAAAAAAGAAAGTTTATAGCTTAGTTTCATCTGCTTTTTTTATGATCTTCATTTTCACATAGTGAATTCTTTGAGCCTTAATATTTGTAACTGTGAATTTAACCATATTATCAAAGATAAAGCTTTCGTTCTTTTTGGGAACTTTATTGAAATTATCATATAGAAATTCAGCGAGGTTATCATATTTTTCTTCGTCGATATTCAAGACGAATTCTTCATTAAGTTCCGCTATCGAATACATTCCGTTTATCATATATTCGTTATCTGCCAGTTTAGACAGCATAGGTTTTTCTTTATCATACTCATCCAGAATTTCGCCAACCAGTTCTTCAAGAATATCTTCCAGGGTCAATAGACCGGATGTGCCGCCATATTCATCGACAACGATGGCAATCTGGACTTTTTTACTTTTGAACTGGTTAAGAAGATGCTGGATCTTCACGTTCTCTGTGATGAAGAGAGGTGGTCTTATAAAGGAATTGATCGTTTGTTTATTTGGATTTAAAATAATATCTTTCGCATATATGATGCCAGTGATATTATCTATATTTTTTTTGAAGATCGGGATCTTTGAATGTCCGGAATTGATAATATATTCTTTCACATTTTTCAAACCTTCAGAAGTTTCTGTGGCTATAACATCAACTCGCGGAGTCATTATTTCTTTTGCAAGAGTGGATGAAAACCTGAAAATACTTTCAATTATCTTTTTTTCTTTTTCTTCAAGTGAATTCTGAGTAGTTTTTGATTTTATCAAATTTTGAAAATCTTCGGATGTAAGGTTAGATTCATCTGCAGATTCATTTCTCCTTGAAAATAACATGCTTATGAATTCAAGTATCTTTATCAAAGGAAAAAGGATGAATTTCATGATCTCAAGAATAAAACTGGAAAAACCGGCAACTTTTTCCGGGGAAGAAAAAGCAACAAGCTTGGGAGCTATCTCACCAAAGATCAAAAGAAGAGCGGTCATTATTATGATCTCAAATGTAATTATCCATGATTGAGAAAATTGAATGAAGTACTTTTCCCCGAGATTTATTGCAATTAATGCTGCTGTAGAAGCAGCTGCCACGTTCACAATCGTATTTCCCAGGAGGATTAATATCAGTAGCTGTTTTGGTTTCTTTAATAACCTGAAGATCCTTTTTGAGCTTCTTGAACGTTTTTTTTCGATCTTTTTCAGTTGTATTTT
>JAUVLE010000141.1 GCA_030595905.1 Candidatus Cloacimonadota bacterium
CCCCTTCCCGCTAATTTTAACGGAAGGTTTTGGCAACTTTGAGATGGATAAAGATTACAATAAATTCTTCAAAGAACACGATGGAAATATGATCTATATCAATGGTCATACACAAATCAGGGCAGGAGTTACACGACCGAAGATGATCGTGATCGAGGAGTAGCCGAATCCGTCATCACTTCGCTATGCCAGGACAGATTAGTTGAACCGACAGGCAGGTTTTTCGCCTGTTTCGTGTACTTCGCTGTTAAGAAGTAAAATAAAACCTTGACTTTTATCCTGCTAAATTTACAAAAGACGTAAATATAGTGAGGTTAAAATAATGTATGTAATAAGAGAACTCGAAGAAAAAATATTGAGTGTGATCGATACAAAAGAGATTATTGCGATATTCGGAGCGCGTCAATGCGGGAAAACAACAATGTTAATGAAGATGTTCTCTAAAAACAAAAATTACCATTTTATCTCTTTTGAAGATAGAACTTTGTTAAGGCTTTTTAATGAGAACCCAGATGATTTTGTAACGATCCATCTTTTGCCATTTGAAATTCTTATCATCGATGAGTTTCAATATGCGCGTAAAGGTGGAGAAAATTTAAAATACATTTATGATCGATATCCCGACAAAAAGATAATTATCACCGGTTCTTCGTCGGTAGATTTGACTATTCAGGCAGTTAAATATCTTGTTGGGCGAATTTTTATTTTTCACCTGTTTCCTTTTTCGGTTACGGAACATTTTTCATATTCGCTAGAAAACGGCATGATAGAAGTTTATAATAATTACCGAAAAATGATTATCGAAATATTAAAAAAGAGAGATGATAGATTACCTGAAATTCCAACTACTGTGAGCAATATTCTTAACAAATCTATTGAAGAAATCATTCTCTACGGGAACTATCCGAAAGTTGTAACTTCTAAAAAAGCAGATATGAAAAAACTGGTTTTAAAAAATATCATAAACACCTATTTACTACGCGAAATACGAGATATTTTGCAATTAACCGAAGATGATCTGATCGAAAAAACCGCAAAATATTTAGCTATCAAAACAGGAACAATTCTTGAGATCGAAAATGCGGCAAATTTTTTGAACATCACCAGAAGAAAGGTAGAACATTTTATGCAAATACTGGAAAAAACTTTTATCATCAAAAATATTCCACCATTTTATACAAATAAACTTCTGGAATTAAGCAAAGCGAAGAAAGTATTTATGCAGGATTCAGGATTTCGAAATTCGCTGGTCGATGATTTCAGGAATTTAGAATTACGCTCGGATAAAGGTGCCCTTAATGAAAATTATATTTTTTCAGAATTTGAAAAAGCAGATATCAAGACAAAATACTGGCGAACAAAAGCAAAAGCTGAAGTAGATTTTGTGATAGAAAAAAATCAACAACTTATTCCGGTCGAAGTTAAATCAAACCTGAAAAAAGAAATCTTGCAGCGTTCATTTCATAATTTCATAAAGAAATATGAGCCTCTGATAGGATTTGTATTTTCAGCAAATTTTATGGGGACAAAAAAAGTTGAGAATTGTCAGGTTTATTTCATTCCTTTTTATTTTTTGCCTGTGGTTATTGATTATATAAATGAAGAAAATTGATAGAGTAAATATATTTTTCAAAACTTTTTGAGTAGTTGATTTTGAATGAATCCTTCCGAATGATCGAAGACCTTCGGGATGGTTGATTTTTTTAAAAATCCCGACATTGGCAGACCCGGATTTTCTCGTGGATTTTCGCTTCTAAAAAAGTGTTTTAACAGATTTGTGAAAATAACAGATTATTTCCAAACGAGAAAATTCTTGACTTGAAACAGATTAAACCTTTTTTCAAATTCATAAAAAAGGGAGGTAAATTATGTATAATGATGCGTATTCTTCGGAGGCGGCTACTGGATTAGGTATCGTGTTCTGGATTTTTTATTTCGCTTTGATCATTTTCATGATCGTTGTTATGTGGAAAATATTTGTGAAAGCCGGCAAACCTGGTTGGGGATGTATTATTCCTATCTATAACATTATCCTGCAACTGGAAATTGTAGGCAGACCATTCTGGTGGTTATTCTTATTGTTAATTCCATATGTAAATATTTTTTTTGCTGTGGTTATAATATTAGATATGGCTAAAGTATTTGGAAAAGATGAATCTCTTTTTGAAGCTGGGATGCTGTTTCTTCCCTTTATTTTCTTCCCGATACTTGCTTTTGATTCTTCCGAATATACAGAGATAGAGCATTAAAAAAAGAGAGAAGTATTTTTCTGTATTAATTTTAAAGTTCAAATAAACAGAATATGAAATTGTTTAGAATTTTGCTCATTGTTTTAATTTCGTTAGTTCTGCTGAACTGTACAAAAGATAAGAAGAAGGAAGAACCTGAAACACTGATTTTCAATGTAGACAGCCTGCTGATCGGAGAGCAATACACGAATGCGGAGTTCGGTATTTCCTTCTGCCCTCCCAAAGAGTGGAATCAGTTAAGTTCTGATCTTATGAGTTCTATTGAACAGTCTTTGCAGGAAATGGAAGACTCTTCATCTGTAGACATCATACTCCAAAATGTTTTTTTGAACCAGAAGAATTCCTGCATTTGCTTTTTATCAACTTTCCATAAAACAATGCCGGCAGCACAAATCAGGAATACATATTTAACTGAACTTTATGCCGGTGATATCCAGGGTTCCGTTACAGAAGGATCTTACATGCACAACGGATTCAACATCCGGCAGATCATTCATGTGCAGGACGATCAGGTCACTATTAAACTGATCTGCATTTCTAATGATGAGCACATCTTCATGCTGGATTATATAATACCAGCACAATTTTATGAACAAAATATAAGAACGATCGAATCTTCGATCGGAACAATAAAAAAAGGAGAGAATGTACAATGAAAAAAATTACAATTATCATCATGCTTGTTACACTCTTTGCTCTGGTTGGCTGTGCAACGCATATCCACACCATTGGCAAAGGTGCACAAGGTAATCAAACCATCGAAGCACGTCAATGGTATGCTCTTTGGGGTGCTGTCCCACTGAGTGAAGTTGATACAAATGCCATGGCCGGAAACGCTGTTGATTATGAGATCAAAACAGAACAAAGTGCTTTGGATTTTATTTTTAATATATTCACATGTTATGTTACAGTCGTTTCAAGAACCGTTACAGTCACTAAGTAAAACCGGAAAGTATGGCTTTATAAAAGACTCTTCGAACCGGAGAGTCTTTTTTTCTTTTTTTGGAAAAAATAAGTCACAGATTCCAGCATAATTTTCGTAAACGATTAAGAATAAGATTCTGCTTCCTACAGCTAAATAAAAGAATAACAGGAGTAATATGAAAAATTTGATCCTTATAATCTCGTTAATATTGTTTATAAGCTGTTCTAATAAACAAAGAGAAGAAGAAATCCTTTTTCACGAAACAGTAACAATGTTTAAAGAGCACACCAATATTGATAGCTTACCCAAAGAAGCAATTACCAAACTTGATCTTATTTTATCAAAATTTCCCGATTCAAAATTAGCTGAAAGTATTAAATCAGGGGAGAAGAGATTATTCGTCAATGATCATGGATTTCTGACATATTATGAAATTATAGAGTTAGATAAAGATTTAATAAAAAACGAAAAAGTTCAAATTATGTTTGATGAAGCCTGCAGCTTATTGAGTAACTCATCAAATGAAGATAGTATCTCAGCTAAGGCAATTCTGAAGATAAAAACGATCATCATTGATTATCCAAAAACAAAACTTGCCAAAAGTCTGGAATTGAATGTACAGAAAATCCCATTATATAATTCGGAACCATTAACACTTACAGAGCTGATCGAATTAGATAATAAATTAGTATCGACTAAGAAAGCAAATAAACTCGAAATCACTTCAACACTAATGAATCTTGCTGCTTCTAGCAAAGCATATTACAGAACACCCAAAACACATGGGGGTGGAGGTAAGAGTTTTATAGGGTTAATGGATAGTTGGATATCAAAATCTCAATTATCTTCTGATAGATCTTATATAAAAACGAAATATAGCGCTGTTGAAATGGAAGACAACTATGTTATCTTACAGGGCGAAAGTAAGTTCTGGCAGGCACGACTTAAAGTAACTTGCGATGATATTGAACTTATATCAATTAAGAGGAACAAATAGTTTTTTAAAGTATGAAACGCCTCGGTGCCAGCATAATTTTCGTAAACAATAAGCAACAGGTTCTGCTTTTCCTGCGGGATAACAAACCCGACCTGCCTTATCGCAATATGTGGGATGTTCCCGGTGGACACGTGGAAGAAAATGAAACTCCCGAAGAATGCATCGTCCGAGAAATGAAGGAAGAGATGAACATCGACCTGAAAGATTTCCAGCTTTTCTGCGAAAAAGAATTTGACGACCGCATTGAATACACCTATTGGAAAAAAGCCAATCTAAATATAACTGAAATAAACCTGATGGAAGGACAATGCCTTAAATGGTTCACGCGTAAAGAAGCAAGAAATACAGAACTGGCTTACGGATTTAACGAGATCGTGGAAGAGTTTTATAAGTTTTGGGAGAATAACTGATATTAAAATATTAAAATATTATTTGACGTCTAAACATCATTAAAGCTTTTTTTGAATTGTAATTTTTCTTCCTGTTTATTCAAAATCCGGAGGTGATTATGAAAAAGATGTTTTTACTTATTCTGTTTATTACTATTCCCATTATCCTGATCTGTCAGACTGATTGGACTTTATTAAATTCCGGCACAACTCAAAACCTGAACTCGGTTGATTTCTTCGATGAAAACAATGGTTTGGCAGTAGGAAGTAACGGCTTGATCTTAAGAACAATAGATGGTGGAGACACCTGGGAAAGTGTCGCTTCAGGAATATTTAACAACCTCAACGATATATGTTTCATAGATGAAGCTACAATTGTAGCTGTCGGTGATGGTGCAACCATTTTACGTACAATTGATGGAGGAGTAAGCTGGGCACCGGTAACGTGTGGAGTGTATAGTAATCTTATTTCCATAGATATTGATATCAGCGGAAACGGTATTGCATGCGGCTCCGATCAAACAATCCTCAAAACAGATGATGCTGGAGCAACCTGGACAGTTACCCAAACAGGATATATGGGTGGCGGATGGCAGGGTGCTCAAATGGTGGACAGCTCTGTCGGGTTTGTCTTTGGTTCAAACTCCATTTTCCAGCCATTTGTAGGAAAAACTACAAATTCGGGTGCAAGTTTCAGTTTTTATAATTTCTATTTTATTCAGGGTGCTGTAAGTTATGAAGGTAAGCTTTACGATGGCTACTTTTTTGATGAATTCAATGGCATAACAGCCGGCAGAAGATGGGATGGCTATGGCTGTATTTCATTTACTTCTGATCTTAATAACTGGACGACACAACATTTTCCAACTCCCTTTTACAGTATAAATTTCTCCACGGAAACCGATGGTTATGTGGTGGGAGCTAGCGGAACGATCCTTCATACTACCGATGGAGGGACTATTTGGGAAACTGAAAATTCAGGTGTTTATACACAACTGAATTCAGTAGTTTTCTTAAATGAAAGTTTGGGCTTTGTAGTTGGAGACAATGGTGTGATCCTGAAAAAGCAAGAAAGCACAATTTATGTTTCCGGTGATGTTAGCGGAATTTGGAGTGCGGATACTGTGAAGGTTATTGGAGATTTAACAATTCCAAATGGAGAAGCTTTAACAATCGATCCGGGAACTTATATTGAATTTCAGGGACATTACAAATTCAATGTTCAAGGTCAAATTTTGGCTGTAGGAAATGAACAAGATAGTATCTGTTTTACAGCAATTAATCACGACGATGGTTGGCATGGGATTAGATTTGATAATACTCCTGCAACAAATGATTCTTCAAAATTTTATTATTGTAATTTTGAATATGGAAGAGCAACAGGAGCAGAGCCGGAAGACAGATACGGAGGAGCTTTATATTTAAAAAACTTTAGCAAAGTATATATTGGATATTCTACGCTCTATCATAATTTTGCTACTTTAGGTGCGGGAATTCATTGTTCTTTTTATTCTTCACCTCTTATTGAATTTAATGATATTTCATATAATACTGCCGGTGGTGAAAACCCAGGTGACGGAGGTGGCGCTGGAATATCCATTTATTATTATTCCGATCCGATAATAAGAAATAATAGAATTAGTTATAATACTGCTTATGGATCCGTTGGGATCTGTTGTCAATCCAATTCTTCACCCATTATATTGAGTAATATTATTTCATATAACTCTGGATTAGACACCGGTGGAATTTCAATTACTCAATCGAATTCCATTATTGCAAACAATTTAATTACAGATAATCAAACTGCATTTATGTGTGGTGGAATTAAATGCTCCGCTGATTCATTGCTAATAATTATGAATAATACAATTTCTAATAATGAATCTTTATCTGGTGGCGGTTTATCGATTTTTGGAGAAAACCTCCAACTTATTAATAATAACATTTGGGGAAATATCGCATCAGATGGAAGTCAGGTGTATTTAGCCTTCATAGATACAAATCCAGATTTCTATTTTTGCAATATTCAAGGTGGTATCGATGCATTTGGTGGCGAAGGAGCTGCTGGTTTTAATGGAGATTATGAGAATTGTATTGATTCAGACCCACTTTTTTGGGGAACAGGAGAATATCCTTATTCTCTATTAGATGATTCTCCCTGTGTTAATGCCGGAACTTCTGATACAACCGGTTTGAATTTACCAGAATTTGATCTGGCTGGAAATCCCAGAATTTTGGGTGGAAGAATCGATATGGGTGCTTATGAAAATCAGAATGTGGTTGTAAGTACAGATGTGAATTTAATCCCTATTGTTACAAAACTAAACCAGAACTACCCAAATCCATTCAATCCGGCAGTTGCCGGAGCCGGTAGCGATCCTGCAACAACGATTTCTTTTCAATTTAGCAACGAACCCGCCTTCGCAATGCTTCGGCGTGGCAGGCCAAACAAACAAGACAAACAAAAGAAAATCGAAATCTATAATCTGAAAGGGCAGAAAATCCGGCAATATTCAATTTTCAATAATCAATCTTCAATTACTTGGGATGGCACTGATGAAAACAATAAACCTGTTTCTTCAGGAATTTATTTCTACCAGTTAAAAGTTGGTAAAGATTTTTCCGAAACTAAACGAATGTTGCTTTTAAAATAAAGAAAAATGAGATCGTTTTGCTTTGCGAAGCCGACTCGTAAAAAAAGGAGAAGAACAATGTTTAATTCAAAAATGTATTTCGTAGTTTTATTGGTGTTGTTATCATCATTATGTTTTGCTGATCTGGTTCCACCGAGCTTTGAAATTACTCATACGGAAAACGGAGATGTAACGATACAGGTTACATCGGATGAAGAACTTCATTCCGGTTGGGTTGATGAAAAACTGATCTGGTCTGTTGCCAATTTCAATAACTGGAGTCTTAATACCCGCTTGGAAAAAGACCCTCAAAACAATTTGTATGCCGCAGTTCAACTGACAGAGCAAAATAAC